>VBCP01000496.1:0-3294 GCA_005888925.1 Betaproteobacteria bacterium
CGTCGAGGCGCGCGGGCTGTCGTCCACCTGCTCCTGCGCTTCGAGCAGCGTCACCCGGTGTCCAAAGCGCGCGCAGGCCAGCGCCGCAACGGTGCCGACGGGTCCGGCGCCGACGACCAGGATGTTTCGCGCTTGCATGCGAAGGCGGCGATTATACTGAGCCGATGCTGGACGCCTTTCGTCTGGGAGCGAAGCACGCCGCAAAGTTGATCGAGCGCGGCGAGCTCACCGCCGAGGCGCTCCTTGCGAGCTGCCGCGAGCGCATCGCGCAGCGCGAGCCGGAGGTCAAGGCCTGGACCTTCCTCGCTCGCGAATTTCCGCATCTAAATCCGCCGCGTGCGCCATTGTTTGGCATGCCGATTGGAGTGAAAGACATCTTCGATACGCACGACATGCCCACCGCCTATGGCTCGCCGATTTACGCCGGCTACCGGCCCCGCGCCGATGCGGCGGCCGTGGCGCTCACGCGTCGCGCCGGCGGCACGATCATGGGCAAGACCACGCCGGGCGGTTCCTCCAGCGGCTCGGCCGCCGCGGTCGCCGATTTCATGGTGCCGCTCGCCTTCGGCACGCAGACCGCCGGCTCGCTGATCCGCCCCGCGTCGTACTGCGGCATCGTCGCCTTCAAGCCGACATTCAACGCCATTGCGCGCGCCGGCCTCAAGCCGGGCGCGGACTCGCTCGACACGGTGGGTGTCTACGGGCGCAGTGTCGAGGACGTCGCCTTCTTCACCGCTGCGCTGACGAATCGCGCCGAGCTCGAAACCAAGCTGGACCGCGCGCCGCGCATTGGCGTATGCAGAACGTACGAGTGGGACCGCGTGCAGCCCGAAATGCGCCAGGCGCTCGAAGATGCACGCCGTACGCTGCGCGCCGATGAGTTCGAGCTGGCGAAGCGCTACAAAGGCCTGCGCGAAAGCCATACCGCGATCCTCTGGTACGAGATCGCGCGCAGCCTCGCCGACGAATTCACGCGCTTCCCCGATCAGCTCGATGCCGCGCTTCGCCAGCGCTGCGCCGACGGCTTCGCGCTCGATCCGAAAGACTACGTGCGCGCTCAGCACCACGCCGCCGACTGCCGCGCGCAGTTCGCCGAGACGCTCGGCGACTACGACGTGCTGCTCGCTCCCGCCGCAACCGGCGAGGCGCCGAAGGGCCTATCGTCGACCGGCGATGTCGCCATGAATGTCGTGTGGACGCTGCTGCATGTGCCCTGCGTCGCGGTGCCCGCCGCGAAGAGCCCGAGTGGCATGCCGCTCGGGCTCCAGGTCATCGGCCGCATCGGCGATGACGCGCGCACGCTGGCGTGCGCACGCTGGATTGCCGACAAGCTGGGAACTCGTGCATGAGAACGCTGATCGCTGTGCTGTTGCTCATCCCGACTCTTGCGCTCGCGCAGAGCTGGCCGCAGAAGCCGGTCAAGGTCATCGTGCCCTTCCCGCCGGGCGGCGTCACCGATTCGATCGCGCGCATCACAGCGGAGTGGCTCACGCAAAGGCTCGGGCAGCCGGTGGTGCCCGACAACCGCCCTGGCGCGAGCGGCGCGATCGCCGCGGATCTCGTGGCACGTGCCGAGCCCGATGGCTACACGCTGCTCTCGGCCGCCTCGCCGCAGCTCGCAGTGGTGCCGCATGTGCAGAAGATCAGCTACGACCCGATCAAGGATTTCGCGCCGATCTCGATCGTCGGCACCAACGCCTTTGCGCTGGGCTGCAACAGCGAAAAGACGGAACTATGGCTCGCCGGGCTCGGGCTCCATCGGCCATCTGACGATGGCGCTGTTCCTCGCGCGCGCGGGGTTGAAGATGGAAGCCGTGCTCTACAAGGGTGGCGGGCCGGCGATGGCCGACGTGATCGCCGGCCACGTGAACTGCTATTTCGGCAACTTCAACGAAATTCTGCCGCATGCCGGCGGCGGCAGGGTGCGAGTACTGGCGACCTCCGGGGAGAAGCGCGCGCGCCAGCTCCCGGACGTGCCGACGGTGGCCGAGCAGGGCTACCCGGGATTCCACACCGAAACCTGGAACGGCTTCGTCGCGCCGGCCGGTACGCCGCGCGAGATCGTCGAGCGCATCGCGCGCGAAATCGCCGCCGGCTGCAAGGACCCGGCGTTCGCCGCCCGCCTCGACAAGATCGGCGTCGACCCGGTGTGCAGCACGCCGGCGGAGTTTTCGCAGGCGGTGCGCGATGACTTGCGCCTGTGGAAAGACGCCGTGGTGGCGGCGGGAATGAAGGCGCCATGACGCTGCGCGTCGCCATACCCGACCTCATCTCGCCATCGTATTTCCCGGCGATTGCCGCCGTGGAGCTCGGCTTCCTCGAAGATGCGACGCTGGAGCTCCTCTATCCGGTGACCAAGACCTACGAGGAGCTGCGCGAAGGCCGGCTGGACTTCGTCGGCGGCGCCGCGCACGCGGCGCTCTACGCATTCAAGGACTGGCAAGGCGCCAAGCTCCTGTGCGCGCTCGCGCAGCGGATGTACTGGTTCCTGGTCGTGCGCAAGGATCTGAATGCCCAGCGTGGCGATCTCCAGGCGGTGAAGGGCCTGCGGATCGGCGCGGCGCCGGGACCGGTCGACGGCTTGAAGCAGATGCTGAAGCGCGCTGGGGTCAGCGACGTACAGATCGGGCCGGTGCCGGGCGCCGTGGGGGAGAAAGCCTCGTTCGGCCTGATGGCGGCAAAGGCGCTCGCCGAAGGCAAGATCGACGGCTTCTGGGCGAACGGCATGGGCGCCGAAGTCGCGGTGCGCGAAGGCGTCGGCACCGTGGTGCTCGATGCACGGCGGGACGGCACGCCCGAGGTCAAGGGCTACACGTTCCCTGCGCTCGTCTGCACCGACAGGACGATCCGGGAGCGGCCGCAAGTCGCCCTTGCGGCCATTCAGGCCGTCCGTGCTGCACACAAGGCGCTCAAGGAGGACCCGCAGCGCGCGACGGCGATCGGCAAGCGGCTCTTCCCGCCGGCGGAAGCGGCACTCATCGCCGAGCTCGTCCGCCGCGACACGCCGTACTACCAGCACGGGATTTCGCGCCAGACGGTGGATTCGATGAACCGCTTCGCGCAGGATCTCGGCCTTCTCTCCAAGCCGGTGGCCTACAGCGAGGTCGTATGGACGCCCGACTGAAAGGCAAGGTCGCCGTCGTCACGGGTGCCGGCAGCGGCATCGGCAAAGCGCTCGCGACGCGGCTGGCGCATGATGGCGCCGCGGTCGTGATCGCCGACCTGCGCAACTACGATGTCGCGGCCGCCGAGATCGCCAAGGCGACCGGCGCACGCACGCTGGGCCTGCAGATC
>VBCP01000496.1:3358-3814 GCA_005888925.1 Betaproteobacteria bacterium
CCTCGAGCTGCGCCCGTTCGAGAAGATCCCGCCGGAAGAATGGCGCAAGGTGATGGACGTGAACACGCTCGGCGTGTTCCTGTGCTACCGGGCGTGCGTGCCGCACATGCGAAGGGGCGGCTACGGCCGCATCATCAACCTCGCCTCGGGCGCGCCGCTGAAAGGCGTGCCGTTCTTCCTGCACTACATCGCAAGCAAAGGCGCGGTGATCGCCATGACGCGCGGCCTCGCGCGCGAGCTGGGCGGCGACGGCATCACCGTGAACTCGCTCGCGCCAGGGTTCACGCTGTCGGAGAACGTGGCGCAGCACGAGGTCCATCGCCGGCAGGGAGAGATCACCAAGAAGAGCCGCGCGATCCAGCGCGACGAGACGCCCGAGGACCTGGTGGGCGCGGTGAGCTTCCTCGCGAGCGCCGACGCGGCGTTCATCACCGGCCAGACGCTGGTAGTGGACGG
>VBCP01000497.1 GCA_005888925.1 Betaproteobacteria bacterium
AATCTGCCGCGCGCGGCCGGGATGTTCCTGCTCGGCGTGTTCGTGCTTTCGTACGCGCTCTACAGTCTCGCGCGCCGTGGCTCCGCGCGGGTCATCCATGCCGGCTGGGCCTGGCTCGCCGGCCTTTGCGGCGGCGTCACCAGCACGCTGTTCGGCGCCGGCGGGCCGGCGTACGCGATCTATCTCTCGCAACGCGGACTGTCGAAGGACGAGTTTCGCGCGACGATGGGCTTCGCCGTGATCACCAGCATCTCGCTGCGCGTCGCGGCGTTTGCGGTCACTGGTCTGCTTCTCGAGCCTACCGTGTGGCTGACTGCGCTGGTAGCCGTGCCTGCGGCGCTGCTTGGCCTCTTCGTCGCCAAGCGGTTGTACCGCCGCATCTCGCGCGAGGTGCTGATGCGCGCGGTCGCGCTGAGCCTGCTCGCGTCAGGCGGCTCGCTTGTGCTCCGGGCGCTGCACTGACGGCAGGTCGCGGTTCGCCGGGCCGTTGATCACGTGGCCCTCGGCGTCGAAGCGCGAGCCGTGGCAGGGGCAGTCCCAGGTCTGCTCGCCCGGATTCCACTGCACGATGCAGCCAAGATGCGGGCAGACTGCCGAGCATTCGTGGACGGCGCCGTTCGCGTCGCGGTACACCGCGATCTTCTCGAAGCCGCGCCGCACGATGGCGCCGCTGTCGCGCGCGACATCGTCCGCCGATCTTACGTCGCCCGGCGTGAGCCAGTCCGCGTACTGCGCCGCCATGTTGAGATCCTCACGCGCGAACTCGCCCGCGGCCATCACCGGCACGCGCGACGGCGAGTAGAGCTTCTCCCACGGGTTCTTGCGGCCGAGGATCAGGTCGCAGAGCAGCATCCCGGCGATCGTGCCGTGCGTCAGGCCCATGCCGGAGTCGCCGGTGGCGACGAAGATGTTGTCGTGGTCCATCGGGTTGTGGCCGATGAAGGCGAGGTAGTCGATCGTCTCCATGATCTGCCCGCCCCACATGAACTCCACCTCGCGCATCATGGGGAAGCGCTCGCGTGCCCAAGCTTCCAGCTTGCGATAGCGCTGCGGCGAGTCGTGTGCCTGGCCGCTCTTGTGGTCCTCGCCGCCGACGATCAGCAGGTCGTCGTGCAATCGAATGTAGTGGTACGGGTCGCCGGTATCCCAGGCGAGCACCTGCGGCACCGAGCCCGGCGGCACGCGCGCCGCGATCACGTAGGTCATGTAGGGCGCCTGCTTGGTGTGGATCGCCAGCCGGTTGTTGATCGGTACGTTGGTCGCCACCACCATCGCGTCCCCGGTGACGACGTGCTTGCCCACATGCACCAGCCCCGGTACGCCGCCTTCGACGTGGTCGGCGTGGCTGTGGCAGAAAATGCGGCCGCCGTCGCGCCGGATCGCCTGCGCCAGGCCCGCCAGGTACTTGAGCGGATGGAACTGCCCCTGCCGCGGGAAGCGCAGGCAGGGTCCCGTATCCCATTCGAACGGCGCGCGCGCCATGAGCTGGACATCCTTAAGGCCGGCGCGATGCGCGGCGTCGAGCTCCTTGTCGAGCGTGCCCGGCTTGTCGCCTTCGGCGAGGAAGAGATAGCCGTCGAGGCGCGAAAAATCGCAGTCGATCCCTTCGGTGCGCACGATCTCGTCGATGCGCTCGATCGCCGCGGAATGGCTGTCGGCGGCGACCCGGATCGCATCCTTGCCGTGCAGCTTCTCGAGCTCGAAATAGCGGTCGTCGAGCATGTTCGTCAGGTGGCCGGTGGTCATGCGCGTCATGCCGCTGGCGAGCGCCCCGTCGTCGAGTACCGCCACCGATCTGCCGGCCTGGCACAGGTGATAGGCCGTGCTGAGACCGGCGATCCCGCCG
The DNA here is from genome assembly GCA_005888925.1 of Betaproteobacteria bacterium. Lineage (GTDB taxonomy): Bacteria > Pseudomonadota > Gammaproteobacteria > Burkholderiales > SG8-39 > SCGC-AG-212-J23. The sequence goes on from VBCP01000497.1 coordinate 1,847, forward strand.
CCGATCACGCAGACATCTACGTGGACGTTCTGCTCGAGCGGCCCGCACTCCGGCATGGCGGCGGTGGCGGACCAGACGGATTCATGGCGCGGCATGGGACGGTCTCCTGCAAGGCGTACGCCTCGTCCTTGCAAAAAACGCTCCTGCTTACCTCTTGGCTTGCTGCGCCCACCAGCGCTGCAGCTGGGCATTGATCGCCGGCGTGCTGGTGATCTGCGGCAGCGAGCGTTCTTCCTTCGGCTGGTCCTTCTTCTCCCACTCGGCGACCAGCGCGTCGGCCTTGGCGAAGGCATCCTGGAACGAGCGGCTCGCCGGCAGCGCTTCCTTGAAGAAGGCGCGGCCGAAGTAGGTGAAGTCGTTCTCGTCGGCGCAGCCGAATGAAGTGCGATCGTGCCTCGCGGCGGTGATGATCAGGGTCCAGTCGTCCCTGAGCGGCTCGATAAAGCCGCCGGAATAGCAGGCGGAGACCACGATCACCTTCCAGCGAATGCCGCTCTCTTTGAGCAGATGCCCGAGCTCGCGCGCCGGCAGGTCGCGCAGCGTCATGTGGTTCTGCCGCAGCGAGAGCTCGTGCTCGCGGCTGCCGTGGCTCGTGAGGAACAGGAACAGGATGTCTTCGTCGCGGTTCATGCGCGCGGCGATGGTCTTCAGCGCTTCGCCGATGGAGAGCATCGTGGCCATTGGCACGCTGGTCACCGTGCTGCGGCTGTTCACCAGCGCGATCGAGCGGCCGCCGGTGCCGAAGCGCTGGTCGAACTGCGAGCGCACGAACTCGGTTTCACGGCGGAACACTTCCTGCGAGCCGTCGCCGGCAATCGCGAGGAGGTACATGTCGATGACGCCGCGGCGTCCCGGCGCGAGCGCGGCCAGGGCCTCGTCGAGCAGCCGCCGCTGGGCGAGTAGCGCGCTCTCGACCGCAAGGCCCGCCTGCCGCGGCTCCGGATCGTCGAGCAGCCGCCAGTTGCGCCACAGGCCGCGCGCCTCGGTGCGCCCGTCGGGCCGCGCCTTTGCGTAGACCACCGTGCCCTGGCCGTCGAAGGCGCCGTTCTTGAACTCGCC
>VBCP01000078.1 GCA_005888925.1 Betaproteobacteria bacterium
GAGCAGCTCGAGCAGCGCATCCAGCAGGCCGAACGGCCTTAGCTATTTGACGACGATGGTCGCGTGCATCACCGGATGCAGGCGGCAGATGTAGGCGATCTCGCCCGGCTTCTTTACCACGGTGCTCCAGCTCTTGCCCTCGGCGAGGTCGCCCGACTCGAGGCCCGCGGCCTTCGCGGTGACGCTGTGCGGCACGAAGTCGCGGTTGGTCCAGGTGATGCGGTCCCCGGCGGCGACCTCGAGCCGCTCGGGGACGAACTTCATCCCTTCGATGCGGACCTCATGCGACTTGGCCGCTACTTCTTTCCCAGGGAGGCCTGCAGGTGCTTGGCGTGCTCGAGATGCGCCGCGATCGCCGGGCGCACCTTGGTGATGAGGCCCTTCAGTTCCGCGTTCTGCGCGCTCGGGATCAGCAGCTTGTCGATCGCGTCGAGCACCTGCTGGTGGTAGGTCACCTCGTGGTCGACATACGCCTTGTCGAACTGCGCGCCCTTTTGCTGCTTCAGGCTGGCGATGTTGTCCGCCGCGCCCTGCTTCAGGCTCTTCGAGGTGTCGCTGTCCTCGGGCGTGACGCCGAGCTTCTTGGCGAGCGCGCCGGCCTGCTTGTTGACCGCGGTATGGTCGGTGATCATCTGCTGCGCGAAGTCCTTCACCTCCTTGTTTTGGCTCCGCGACTTGGCGAGCTTGCCGGCGTCGACGTCGATCTGGTTCGCGACGACCACGATCCCGGCGATCTGCGGGTCGGAAGGCTTGCCCTGCGCGAAGGCGAGCGCGGGGGCGAAGAGAGCGATGGGCAGTACGTGTTTCCAGTTCATGGGGTCTCCTTGGATGGATTGATTCGTTCCAGCACGCGCGCAACGATGCGGTCGCAGCGCGAGCCGGCGAAGCTGAAGGCGTCCTCGTACGCGAGGTCGATCTTCTGCGCGAGCGCCTCGCGCAGCAGGCTGCGCGCGCGGAAGAACCGCGTGCGCACCGTGGCCGGCGGGATTTCGAGGACGGCGGCCGTCTCCTCCACCGACAATTCCTCGACCGCGCGCAGCATGAACACCGCCCGATAGTTGTCGGGCAGCGCGTCGATCTGCGATTCCAGCGCGAGGCGCATTTCCTTGCGCTCGGCGCTCGCGTCGGGGGCGTTGTGCATGTCGGTGTCCGTTACGTGTTCCAGTTCGTGCCCCGTCGCCGGCTGGATCGGCACGATCTCGGCGCGGCGCGTCTGCTTGCGAAGCCGCATCAGCGCCTCGTTGGCGACGATGCGCGCGAGCCAGGTCGAGAGCTTCGCCTCGCCGCGGAAGCTCGGGAGCGCGTGATAGGCCTGCACGTAGGCCTCCTGCAGGGCATCCTCGGCTTCCGCGTCATCGCGCAGGATGGCGCGCGCGGTGCGGAACAGCATCCGGTTGTGTTCGCGCATGATTCTCCCGAACGCCCGCGCGTCGACCTTGGTACTCGGCTGCGGTTTCATGGTCACGTCATTGGATGACGCGAGGCTTCCGGGCGTTCCCGCCCCTAGTAGCCGTAGAACTCCTCGGAGCGCATGTCTTCCTCGCTCACGCCTATATCAGTGAGCATCCCCTGCATCGCCATGGTCATTGCCGGTGGCCCGGCGAAGTAGTAGATCGGCGCGCGCAGATCAGGCACGTGCTCGGCCAGAAGCTCGCGCGAGATGAACCGTTTCTCCCCGGTCCACTCCGGCGCCTCGGTCATGGTGGCGACAAGTCGGAAGTTGCGATTCTGCATGTGCTTCAGCTCGGTGAGGAACGCGGCATCCTGCGGGCGGCGGTTCGAGTAGAAGAGCACGATCTGATGCCGCAGCAGGCGAGGAACACCGCCGGCCGCGACTCGTCCTCGTGCAGCACCATGATGCCGGCGGGGCCGTCGATGCGCAGCCTGGCGCCGATGGGCAGCGCGGCGAGCGTGCGCTTGAACGCCGAGTCGCGCATACGCGTGGCGATCATCAGGTCGCGCTCGTGCGGCGCCGAGGCGATGGTGAAGGGCCGGCTCGGTCCGGCCGCGTCGTTCTCCTTCGGGTCGATCAGGCTGAAGATCGCGTTCTGCCCGGCCTGATGCGCAAAGCCGGCGGGCTTGTCGAAATGGAAGGCGTAGGTGCCTTCCGCGACCGGCTCGCGGCGGCGCAGCGCAATCTCCATGCAAACCCCTAGAACGTGCGGATGCCGCCGAAGCTGTCCGGCACTTCGTGGCGCTTGCCGGCGTCGTCGTACCAGTAGAGCTTGCCCGGCTCCTCGGTCTTGGTGAGCTTGTGCGAGCCGTCGCAGTACGGCTGGTTCTTCGACAGGCCGCACTTGCACAGCCACACTTCCTTGCCGTCGATCAGGTAGCGGGTCGGTTCCTGCGGCGTGCGTTTCACCAGGCGTGCCATGAGCTGTCCTTTCGTCTATGCGTATTAGATGCGGCGAGCTGCACCCGCGTTTCAGACGGCGAAGGCACGCTTGAGCCGCGCGCGGTTAAACGGCAGCTCGCGCACGCGCACGCCGGTCGCGTGCGCCAGCGCATTGGCGAGCGCGCCGGCGGTGGGGCCTTGCGAGGCTTCGCCGGTGCCGAGGAAGGGGGCGCATGCGAGAAGCGCAGGATCGGGTAGCTCGACCAGTCGCGGCTGGTGATGCGCGTGTCGTTGAAGGTCGCGGCTTCGAAGCTCGTCCAGCTGATCGACTGCAGGATGCCGCCCTCGATCTGGTTCCTGATGCCGTCGGGATTGACTGCCTCGCCGCTATCGACCGCGGCCACCACGCGCAGCACGCGCACGTCGGCGGTCTCGCGCTCGACCTGCACCTCCATCGCGATCGCCGCATAGCAGGCGTGGTTCTTGTAGCGCGCATAACCGAAGCCACGTCCCCGGCCATTCTGCTTCCGATAACCGGCCCAGCCGAAGCGCTCGGCGGCAAGGCGGATCACGTCGCGCGCCCGCGGATCGTCGAGGTGCCGCAGGCGGAACTCCACCGGATCGACCTTCGCCGCCGCGGCGAGCTCGTCCATGAAGCTCTCGATCGAGAACACGTTCATGTACGCGCCAAGTCCCCGCAGCGCCGAGACGCGCAGCGGCATCTCCGGGATGAAATGGTGGGTCACGCGCGCCGGAAACCGGTAGAGCGGAATCGCGTTGCGGTCGCCGCCGCCGTCGGGCAGCGGCAGCGGTCGCGGCGGCGACGGTGCAAATGGTTTCGCGACATGCCAGCCGGCGGCGAGGTCGCCCGCCTTGCCCGGGCGCGTCGAATGCGTGTTGCTCCAGACATCGTATTGCCAGCCGCTGACGTTGCCCGATGCGTCGAGCGCCGCGCGCGCCTTGGTGATCATCGCCGGCCCGTAGGGCTCCCACGCATGCTCGTCCTCGCGCATCCACTGCACGCGCACCGGCTTTCCGGGAACCGCGCGCGCGATCAGCGCCGCGTCGCCCGCGACGTCGTCGGCGCCGTTGTGTCCGTAGCAGCCCGCGCCTTCCATATGGATGCAGCGCACGCGCTCCACCGGCAAGCCGACGAGCTCGGCGACCGCGCCGCGCAGCGGGTACATGCCCTGCCCGTGCGACCAGACCGTGAGCGCACCGTTTTCATAGCGTGCGACGGCGCACGAGGGGCCGATGGCGCCGTGCAGCTGGTAGGGGCGTGTGTAGGCTGCTTCCATGACTTTGGTACCCGAAACAGCCGGTGCTTCGGCGATGACGGTGTCCTGCGACGGTAACTTCGCGAGCGTGGCGTAGACATCCTGCGGCAGCTTGCGCGGCTCGTCCCACACCGCGCGCGCCTTGAGCGCGCGCATCGCCTGCACCGCGATCCACTCGCGCGCTGCGACCACGGCGAGGAAGCTGCCGTCGCGGATGATCTTTATCACTCCCGGCAACTTCGCTGCCGATTCGGCGTCCACGGACTTGAGCTGCGCGCCATAGCTCGGCGGCCGCACGACGCGCGCGTGCACCATGTCCGGCAGCCGCAGGTCGTGTACATAGGCGGC
>VBCP01000498.1 GCA_005888925.1 Betaproteobacteria bacterium
GGACGTAGGGCAGCAGCGTGCCGATGGCGCGCCATTCATTGCCCCGCAGCTTCTGCGTCGGTGCGCCGTTGTGTGCCATGCGAGCGGCGGATTCTATTTGCGCACGAGCAGGAGCACGAGTCCGCCGAGGCAGTAGGGGTCGATGAGCAGCGGCAGCAGGATCCAGAGCCACGGCCAGGGCACCTCGATGCCGTATTTCGCCAGCGCCGGGACGGTAAAGAAAACCGTGATCGATCCAGCGACGCCGGGCACGAATCCCAGGCTGGAGGGGAGCTGCTCGTCGGGCTTCGCCTTCAGCGATTTGCCGAGCGCCTGGTAGTTCGCGGCGAGTCCGCCGAGAAAGAACAGCCAGCCCATCGAAATCAGGATCAGCTCGAGCAGCGCGCCGCCGGTCATGGGGCGAGCTTGACGCGTCGCTGCGGGCGCGGCTAGCATTCAAACGTTCGTTTGAACCCGGATCCCGTCATGACCCTGCGCGCCGTAAAGCCCCAGCACGAAACCCGCACCCGCATTCTCGACGCCGCCGAGGAGCTCTTCATGCAGCACGGCTTCGAAGGCAGCTCGATGCGTTCGCTCACCGCCAAGGCCGGCGTCAACCTCGCCGCCGTCAACTATCACTTCGGCTCGAAGCACGCGCTGATCGAGGCCGTGTTCCGCCGGCGGCTCGACCCGATGAACGTCGCGCGCGTTGCGGAGCTGGAGAAGCTCGAAGCAGAGGATCGCGCGAGCTCGCCCGAGGCGATCATCCGCGCGTTCATCACCCCGGGGTTGCGGCTGCTGGAGGACGCCAAGGGCGGCGGGCGCAACTTCGCCCGGCTGCTGGGACGCACCTATACGGAGCCGAACAAGGCGGTGCGCCAGCTCATCGGCCTGATGTACGCGCCGGCGATGCAGCGCTACAAGGCCGCGCTCGAGCGCGCGCTGCCGCAGATGCCGCGCGAGGAGCTGGTGTGGCGCATGCATTTCATGTTCGGTACGCTCGCCTACACGCTCGCAGCGACCGACACGGTGCAGCTCATCGCCGGCTGCAAGCCCGAAGACCGCTATGACGCACGGCTGCTGGAGGAGCGCCTCACCGCGTTCCTCGCCGCCGGGCTCACCGCGCCGCTCAAGAGCCTGATCAAGAAAGCCGCTTAGGGGAAATGCAATGACCATCTTCATCGTCGCCACGATCGCCGCGTTCTTCCTGCTCGCCTACTTCGGCGCGCCCATCGTCTGGTGGAGCGTCGCCGCGGCAGCGCTCCTCTGGTACCTGAGCGTCGTCGCGGCATTCAGCTTCACCACCCACGTGGTGCTGGCCGCCGCCTTCCTGGTAGTGGCCGCGGTGCTGAACATCCCGCTCATCCGGCGCAAGGTATTCACGGACCACGTGCTCGCGCTCTATCGCCGCATCCTTCCCGACATGTCGCAGACCGAGAGGGAAGCGATCGACGCCGGCACCGTATGGTGGGACGCGGACCTCTTCTCCGGCCGCCCCGACTGGGACAAGCTCCTCGCGGTGCGCGCGCCGCGCCTTTCGCCCGAAGAGCAGGCGTTCCTCGACGGGCCGGTCGAAGAGCTCTGCGCGATGTGCAACGACTGGCAGATCACGCACGAGCTGCAGGACCTGCCGCCGCACGTCTGGCAGTACATCAAGGACAAGGGCTTCCTCGGCATGATCATCCCGAAGAAGTACGGCGGTCTCGAGTTCAGCGCGCTCGCGCATTCGGCGGTGGTGATGAAGCTCTCGACGCGCTCGGGCGCGGCGGCGATCTCGGTGATGGTGCCGAACTCGCTCGGACCGGCGGAGCTGCTGCTCCACTACGGCACCGATGCGCAGAAGGATCACTACCTGCCGCGCCTGGCCAAGGGCTTGGAGCTGCCCTGCTTCGCGCTCACCAATCCCGAGGCGGGATCGGACGCCGCGTCCATTCCCGACTACGGCGTGGTGTGCAAAGGCCTGTGGCAAGGCAAGGAGACGCTCGGCATGCGCGTCACCTGGGACAAGCGCTACATCACGCTCGGGCCGGTGGCGACGCTGCTCGGCCTCGCCTTCCGCCTGTACGACCCGGAGCACCTGATCGGCGACAAGGAAGATCTCGGCATCACCTGCGCGCTCGTGCCGACCAGCACGCCGGGCGTGAACATCGGCCGGCGCCACCTGCCGCTGAATGCGGTGTTCCAGAACGGCCCCAACAATGGCAAGGATGTCTTCATGCCGCTCGATTGGATCATCGGCGGCAGGGAGTACGCCGGCAAAGGCTGGATGATGCTGATGGGCTGCCTCGCCGCGGGACGCGCGATTTCGCTCCCCACCTCTTCCGTCGGCGGCGTCAAGGCGCTGACGCGCTTCACCGGCGCGTACGCGCGCGTCAGGGCGCAGTTCAAGACGCCGATCGGCAAGCTCGAAGGCGTCGAGGAAGCGCTCGGCCGCATCGCCGCGCACTGCTACATGATGGATGCGACGCGCATCATGACCGCGGGCGCGGTCGACCTCGGCGAGAAGCCGGCGGTGCTCTCGGCGATCGCCAAGTACCACATGACCGAGCGCGCGCGCCTGTGCGTGAACGACGCCATGGACATCCACGGCGGCAAGGGCATCTGCCTCGGACCGAACAACTGGGTCGGCCGCGGCTACCAGATGACGCCGATCGCGATCACCGTCGAGGGCGCCAACATCCTGACGCGCACGCTGATCATCTTCGGGCAGGGCGCGATCCGCGCCCATCCGTATGTTCTTCGTGAAATGCGCGCGGCGAAGGAAATGACCGGCGCCGAGGCGTCGCGCGAGTTCGACGACGCGCTCACCTCGCACATCGGCCACGTGATCCGCAACGGCGTGCGGGCGTTCATCTACGGCCTGACGCACGCCGCCTTCGCCTCAGTGCCGCGCGGCGGCTCGCCGGAGCTCGCGCACTACTACCGCAACGTGTCGCGCCTCTCGACGGCGTTCGCGTTCCTCGCGGACCTGTCGATGCTCGCCATGGGCGGCGCGCTCAAGCGCAAGGAGAAGATCTCCGGGCGCCTCGGCGACGTGCTGTCGATGATGTACCTGGTCTCGGCGACGCTGAAGCACTACGAGGACCTGCGCGTGAGGGAAGACCTGCCGCTGGTGCGCTGGTCGGTGCGCGACGCGCTCTACCACGCGCAGCAGGCGATCGACCAGATCCTTTCCAATTTCCCGGTGAAGGCGCTCGCCACTCTCCTGCGCTGGACCATCTTCCCGCTCGGCACGCCGTGGCGCCCGCCGCTCGACTCGCGCAACCGCGAATGCGCCGCGATCGCGCTCGAGCCAGGCAGCGCAAGAGACCGGCTCACCGCGGGCATGTACGTGCCGAAAGGCGACGATGCCACGGGCAGGCTCGAAGCCGCGTTCGTCGCCGCGATCGCCTGCGAAGCGATCGACGAGAAGCTGCGCAAGGCAGTCAAGAAAGGCAAAGTCGTGGTTCATCCCGGCGCCGACGTCGGCTTGCTGGCGAAGGACAAAGGCCTGATCAGCGCCGACGAATACGCGCAGTGGCAGAAAAAAGAAGCGCTGCGCAAGAGCGTCATCAAGGTCGACGACTTCCCGCAGGACTTCGGCCGCTCGGAGCTGATCCAGCAGTCCGAGGCGAAGCCGATGGTGAAAGCGGCATGAAGCCGGTCTACATCGTCGACGGCGCCCGGACGCCCTTCCTGAAATCGAAGAATCGGCCCGGTCCGTTCGCCGCCAGCGACCTCGCGACGCAGGCCGGCCGCACGCTGCTCGTGCGCCAGCCCTTCGCGCCGAGCGAGCTCGATGAAGTGATCCTCGGCTGCGCCGCGCCTTCGGTGGATGAAGTGAACATCGGCCGCGTCGCGGCGCTGCGCATGGGCTGCGGCCAGAAAGTCCCCGGCTGGACGGTGATGCGCAACTGCGCCTCGGGCATGCAGGCGGTCGACTCCGGCATCAACAACATCCTCGCCGGGCGCTCGAAGCTCGTGCTCGCCGGCGGCGTCGACGCGCTTTCGCGCGCGCCGCTGCTCTACGCCGACAAGATGGTGCTCTGGTTCTCCGACATGGCTGCCGCCAAGACCACCGGGCAGCGCCTCGGCCTCTTCGCCCGCATGCCGGTAGGCGCGGTCCTGAAGCCGGTCATCGGCATCATGAAGGGCCTCACCGACCCGATGGTCGGCTTGCTCATGGGCCAGACCGCCGAGAACCTCGCGCACCGCTTCGGCATCACGCGCGGCGAGATGGACCTCTTTGCAGTCAAAAGCCATAGGAGAGTCGCCGCAGCGCAAGCCGCCGGCCAGCTCGCGCCGGGCGGCGGCGAGGTCGAGGCGCTCTACGATGCCAACGGCAAGGTGTACGCGCTCGACGATGGCGTGCGCAGCGACGCCTCGCCCGAATCGCTCGCCAAGCTGCGACCGTTCTTCGACCGCAAGTACGGCAACGTCACCGCGGGCAACAGCTCGCAGATCACCGACGGCGCCGCCTGGCTGCTGCTCGCCTCCGAGGAGGCATTGAAGGAACATGCGCTGCAACCCATCGGCCGCATCGTCGATTCCGAGTGGGCCGGGCTCGATCCCGCGCAGATGGGACTCGGCCCGGTGCATGCCGCGACGCCGATCTTGAAGCGCCACGGCCTCGGCCTGAACGATCTGGACTACTGGGAAATCAACGAGGCGTTCGCGGCGCAGGTGCTCGGCTGCCTCGCGGCGTGGAAGGACGAGAAGTACTGCCGCGAGGAGCTGGGCCT
>VBCP01000500.1 GCA_005888925.1 Betaproteobacteria bacterium
GATGCCGCAGTAGCAGCACGTGGTGGCGATCTCGCGCCGCGGCTCGACCATGACCACACCGTCCTGGACGCAAGCGGCGTAGATCGGTATTTGCACCGAGGCGTCCTCGACGCAGCGGCCGCTCGCGAGGCTGAAGTGCTGCTTGTAGACCGGCGAGGCGACGACCAGCTCGCCCTTGAGATCGCCGACTATGCCGCGCGAGAGGACATTGGCGCCGGAAAAGGGGTCGTGGTTGCCGACGGCGTGGATCTCATCGCCCACCCGGAACACCGCGACCTGCTCGCCGCCCACGAGCGCGCACACGCCCGTGTTGGGAACGATGTCGTCCAGCCGGCAGATGGCGACATCATGCCCGAAGATCACGTTGCGGTCGGGCGCGTCGCTGTTCACGAAGTGGCGGAAGCGCTTGAGGATCTCCGGCGTCTCGAGCGCCTTCTTCCACTCGCACTCGTAGCTCTCGACGTGCCGCTGCATGTCGGCCTCGAGCTCGGCGCCGATGCCGAGCGAATCCTCGCAAACCACCTGGCGCAGGTAGTCGATGCCGCCTTCGAGGTTCTCGAGCCAGACGCTGGTGCGCTGCAGCCGGTCGCCGGTGCGGATGTAGAACATGAGGAAGCGGTCGATGTACTGGATGAGCTTCGCGTTATCGAGCTCGGTCGCGAGCAGGTCGGCGTGCCGCGGCTTCATGCCGCCGTTGCCGCAGACGTAGAGGTTCCAGCCCTTCTCGGTGGCGATGACGCCGACGTCCTTGCCCTGCGCCTCGGCGCATTCGCGCGTGCAGCCCGACACCGCCATCTTGATCTTGTGCGGTGCGCGCAGGCCGCGGTAGCGGTTCTCGATGTTGATCGCCATCGTCACCGAGTCCTGCACGCCGTAGCGGCACCAGGTGCTGCCGACGCAGGACTTCACCGTGCGCAGCGCTTTTCCATACGCATGGCCCGACTCGAAGCCCGCATTGATGAGTTCCTGCCAGATCAGCGGCAGCTGCTCCACGCGCGCGCCGAAGAGGTCGATACGCTGCGCGCCGGTGATCTTCGTGTACAGGCCGTAGCGCTTCGCCACTTCGCCGAGCACGATCAGCTTGTCGGGCGTGATCTCCCCGCCGGGGACGCGCGGCACGATCGAATAAGTGCCGTCCTTCTGCAGGTTGGCGAGGAAGTGGTCGTTGGTGTCCTGCAGCGGCGCGTGCCGGGGCTTGAGGATCATCTCGTGCCAGCAGGACGCGAGAATCGAGGCGACCGCCGGCTTGCAGATGTCGCAGCCTTTGCCCTTGCCGTGCCGCGCGACCAGCTCATCGAACCTGCGGATGCCATTCACCTTCACCAGGTGGAAGAGCTCCTGGCGCGAGTGCGCGAAGTGCTCGCAGAGGTGGTTGGTGACCGCGACGCCCTGCTTCTTC
>VBCP01000079.1 GCA_005888925.1 Betaproteobacteria bacterium
GGGCACGATGCGCTCGCCGTGAAGCATCACGACGCCGTGGACGGGGCGCACGAATTGCGCATCGCCGCTCCCCCAGCGCATCACTTTCGGGATCGGCAGCGCCTTCAGCGCTGCCTCGACCACGCCGGTGAGGAGCTCATCGAGCACCGCGCCTTTCACCCGTACACGGGCGAGCATCACTGTCCCTTTGGGCGTGTCGCGTCGCTCGAGTTGCTCGGCCGAAAGGCCGTGCTTGCGCGCAAAGCCGGCGATCGCCTGCGCCGGCGCGTTCGCCGGCGGGCCGGTGACTTCGCTCTCGCGGCCCGGCGCGCTCGCGGCGACCTCGGCGATCGAGAACGCAAGCCGCCGCGGCGTGGCATACACCGCGAGTGCGCGAGAGGGCGCGACGAGCTGGACCTTGAGTAGTGCGCTAACCACGCGCTCGGCAAAGGCCTCCGACAGCGCGCGCAGCGATTTCGGCGGCAGCTCCTCGGTGAGGAGCTCGACGAGCAGCGTGGCTTTTTCAGCCATGAGCGAGCGGGAAGCCGAGCCGTTCGCGGGCTTCGTAGTAGGACTGCGCCACCGCGCGCGCCAGGCCGCGCACGCGCCCGATGTACGCCGCGCGCTCGGTCACCGAGATGGCGCCGCGCGCATCGAGCAGGTTGAAGCTGTGCGAGCAGCGCAGCACCATCTCGTAAGCCGGCAGCACGCACTGCGCGCCGATCAGGCGCTTCGCTTCGGCCTCGTGCTCGCCGAAGTGGCGAAACAGCATCTCGGTGTTGGCGAGCTCGAAGTTATAGCGCGACTGCTCGACCTCGTTCTGGTGGTAGACGTCGCCATAACGCACGCCGTCCACCCAGACCAGATCGAACACGCTTTCCTTCCCCTGCAGATACATCGCCAGGCGCTCCAAGCCATAGGTGATCTCGCCGAGCACCGGCTTGCACGCGAGGCTGCCCACTTCCTGGAAGTAGGTGAACTGCGTGATCTCCATGCCGTCGAGCCAGACCTCCCAACCCAGGCCCCAGGCGCCGAGCGTCGGCGATTCCCAGTCGTCCTCGACGAAGCGGATGTCGTGCTCTTTCGGCTCGACGCCGAGCGCCACCAGCGACTGCAGATAGCGCTCCTGGATGTCGGCCGGCGAGGGCTTGAGCACCACCTGGTACTGGTAATAGTGCTGCAGCCGATTGGGGTTCTCGCCGTAGCGGCCGTCTTTCGGCCGGCGCGAGGGCTGCACGTACGCGGCATTCCACGGCTCGGGACCGATCGCGCGCAGGAAAGTGGCGGTGTGGAAGGTGCCCGCGCCCACCTCCATGTCGTAGGGCTGCAAGAGCACGCAGCCTTGGCGATCCCAGAACTCGTTCAGCCGCAGGATCAGTTGTTGGAAGCTCAGCATGAAGCCACCGGATTCTACCGGCTGAGTTTGCGGCGGGCGACGAGCGCGGCGGCGACGAGCACGCCGAGCGCGAAAAGCACGACGGGCCAGTCGCGCCATCTCACGTAGGGCGTCGCACCCGCATAGCCCTGCGCAGTGACCTCGAGCCGGCCTTCGACGAACTGCGGCAGCCGGGCGAGCACGCGCCCGTCGAGATCGATCGCGGCGGTGATGCCGGTATTGGTCGCGGTGAGATGCATGCGCCCGGTCTCGATCGCGCGCAACTGCGCGATCTGCAGATGCTGCGCCGGCGCCAGCGAATCGCCGAACCACGCCACGTTCGACAGGTTGACGAGGAGCGTCGCTTCGGGCAGCTGCGCGGCGATCTCCTCGCCGAACGCGTCCTCGTAGCAGATGTTGACGGCGATGCGCTGACCAGCGGCGTCGAGCGGCTTGCGTATCCGGCCGCTCGAGAAATCCGACAGCGGGATGTTCACCAGCTGCAGCGTCCAGGCCAGGCCGGGCGGCGCGAACTCGCCGAACGGCACGAGATGCACCTTGTGGTAGGCCTGGACGGGAGAGATGCCGAGAGTGATCACGCTGTTGTAGAACTCCTCCGGTCCGCGCTGCGTCGGCACGCCGAGCAGCAGGTCGCCCTGGTTGCGCCGGGCGATCGCCTCGAGCCGCCGCAGATAGCCCGGGTCCACGCCGTCGAGGAAGCGCGGTACCGCGGTCTCCGGAAAAACGATCAGCCGTGCCGGCGTTGCCTCGGCGAGCCGCGCATAGGTCTCTAGCGTGCGCGCATAGCGCTGCGGATCGAACTTGAGCGACTGCTCGATGTTTCCCTGCAGCAGCGCGACGCTCAGCGGCGCGCCTTGAGGCGTGCTCCATGTGACGTGACGCAGTGCTTCGCCGAGGCCGACGATCACTACCAGCGCGCTGAGCCAATACACTGCTCGCGGACGGCGCGTCGCCAGGAGCCAGAGCGTGCCGGCGAGCGCCAGCGTGAGAAAGCTAAGCGCGAATACGCCGCCGAGCGGCGCGTAGCCCTGGAGCGGCCAACCGACCGCTGCATAGCCGAGCGAAAGCCACGGAAAACCGCTCAGGACCCAGGAGCGCAGCCACTCGAAGAGAGTCCACGACGCAGGGATCAGCAGGCACGCGCGGACGAAGGGATGCGCGGGAATGCGCGCCTGCAACCCGCCGGCGGCGGCGGGAAAGAGCGCGATGAACGCGCACACGATGAGCGTGGCGAGGCCCGCGACCGGCGCCAGCATGCCGCCGATGTCGTGCAGGCTGACGTAGATCCAGGAGACCCCCGCGACGAAGAGGCCCAGTCCGAAGGCGAAGCCGCTGCGTGCGCAGCTCGCCGGCGATCCGCCAATCCAGAAGTGGATCAGCACCGCGACGGCCGCAAGGACCAGCGGGTAGAGCCCGAGCGGCGCGAAGGCCGCGACGCTGGCCGCGCCTGCCAAAAAGCAAATCAAGAGGGTGCGGCTGATCAAGGCGCGATCTTGACAGGATTCATCGGGTCTATAGCCTCAGCCCCGCAACCGATGAAGAAGATCCTGCTCACCAACTTCCACCCGCACCAGGACGGCGGCGGCGGGCACGCGCGCTACATCCGCACCATCCTCGAGAGCGCGCTGCGCAAGGAGTTCGAGTTCGGCGTCGCCGCGCCCGAAGGCTCCGGCGTGTGGGCCACGGGCCGCGCGCTCGACGCGCCGACCTTCGCCTGCCCGTTTCCGGGTCACGTGAGGGAGATCCCGCAGATGTTCGGCGCGCTGCGCCGCTTCGAGGCGATCTATCGTGAATGGACGCCGGATCTCGTCCATATGAACGGCTCGCGCGACCAGAACATCGTCGTCTTGTGGAAGGCGCTTCGGCGACGCGCTGTGCCGTGCGTGCGTACGCATCACGCGGTCCGCAACATTCCCGATAACGCGTACAACCGCTGGGCGTACCGCCGGGTGGTGCGGGGACACATCTACGTCGGGCATAGCGCCCGCAACATCTCGTGGGCCGACGGTTCGCTCAAGCTGCCGCACGCGCGGGTGATCCCCAACGGCGTCGACGTGAAATTCTGGCGGCCGCTGCCGAAGGACCCCGCGTTCCTCGCCAAGCTCGGCCTCGCGCCCACCGACTTCGTCTTCGGCTCGCACGCCGGCATGGGCGCGCACAAGCGCACCGATCTCTTCCTGCGCGCCGCCGCGCTCGAGCTTCGACGCGGTGCGCGGCCCTTCAAGATCCTGCTGCGGGGCAACGAGACGGAAATCGGGCGGAGCCAGCGGCTCGCGCGCGAGCTCGGCCTGGAAAACGTCGTGTACATCCGGTACGAGCCTGATCCGCGAGGCTACCTGTCGGTGATCGACGTCGGCTTCCTCCTGAGCGAGTCGATCGAGGCGATCTCGTTTGCCGCCCGCGAGCTGATGGCGATGGGCAAGCCGCTCATCAGCTCCAACTACGCCGGGCTGGTCGAGAACGTCGACGATCGGCTGAACGGCCGCCTGGTCGAGTGCGGCGACGTCGAGGCGGTCGCCGAGGCGATCGGCTGGTTTCTCGACCTGGATGCCGCGAGTCTAGGCGAGCTCAGCCGCAACGCCCGGCTGAAGGCCGAGCACGTATTCAATGCGGACCATCAGATTGGCGGTCTGCGCTCGTTCTACCGGGCGTCCTTGGGCTTGTCGACGAGCAGCGTGTAGACGCGCCGGCTGTCGGCGCGCAGCACCTGGAAGCGCAGGCCTTCGATGGCGATGGTCTCGCCGCGCTTGGGCAGGCGGCCGAGGTGCGCGATCACCAGGCCGCCGACCGTATCGGCGGTTTCATCGGAGAAGCGCGTGCCGAAGGCGGCGTTGAAATCGGCGATCTGGGTGAGCGCCTTGACGCGAAAGCGGCCGCCGGGCTCCGGGATGATGTTGTCGGAGGCCTCGTCGAAGTCGTACTCGTCCTCGATCTCGCCCACGATCTGCTCGAGCACATCCTCGATGGTAACGAGACCGGACACGCCGCCGTATTCATCCACCACGATCGCCATGTGGTTGCGGCTGGCGCGGAACTCGCGCAGCAGCACGTTGAGGCGCTTCGCCTCCGGCACGAACACCGCCGGCCGCAGCATCT
>VBCP01000002.1 GCA_005888925.1 Betaproteobacteria bacterium
CCCGAGGTCGACGAGCGTGAGATAACGGCCGTTGTTCATGTGGCCGTTGAGGTCGAGATCGGTGGGCAGCACGCGCAGCGCGAGCTCCACCGTGTCGCCCGGCGTCACGCGCGGCGCGCGCAGCGCCTTGAGGATCGTGATCAGCAGCCGGAAGTAGAGGTTCATGTATCCGTACCATAGACTAGCAGCCGCCCAAACTCGCCCGACAGCCACCCATGATTACTGGCGCGCAAGCGGTCGTCGATTGCCTTCGCCGCGAGGGCATCGATCACGTGTCCTCACGCGCCACGAGCAGGGCGCCGCGTTCATGGCCTACGGCTTCGCTCGTGCGCTCAACCGGCCGGCGGTCGTGACCGCCACCGAGGGGCCCGGCGTCACCAACCTCGCCACCGGCATCGGCGCCGCTTACAAGGGCTACGTGCCGATCATCAGCATCAGCGGCGCGCAGGAGCTCTGGGTGCGCGAGAAGGACGCGAGCCAGGACATTGACCAGGTCACGCTGTGCCGGCCGATCACCAAGTGGGCCTACTCGATTCCCGCGGTGACCAAGATCCAGGAGGCGCTGCGGCGCGCCTTCCGCGTCGCGCTCGCCGAGCCGCTCGGCCCGGTGCATCTCGATGTGTCGCGCGACCTGCTCCTCGAGCAGACCGAAGCGGAGCCGATCGCTCCGAGCGCGTATCGGCCGACATCGCTGCCAAGCTGCTCGGCGACCGAGCTCGACCGCGCCGCCGAGCTGATCGCGCAGGCGAAGCGGCCGATCCTGCTCGCCGGCGGCGGCGTGCTGCGCGAGAACGCGCTCGGCGCCCTGCAGCTGCTGGCGGAAGCGACCGGCATCCCCGTGGCCACGCTGCAATACCATCCGGACGCGTTTCCCACGACGCATGCGCTCGCGCTCGGGCCGCTCGGCCGCAACGGCTGGTCGAGCGCGAACCGCGCGATGCCCGAGGCCGATGTCGTCGTCGCGCTCGGCGCGCACCTCGATCTGTTCTCCACCACCTTCAAGTACGGCATCATCAGCCGCGACGCGAAGCTGATTCATCACAGCCCGGTCGCGACCGACATCGGCGTCGTGTTCCCGGTCGCGCAAGCCGTGGTCGGCTCGACGCTGAGCTTCATCCAGGGCTTAAGTGAACGCCTGAGGCGGCGCATTTCCACCCAATGGGAATGGACCAGCGTAGCGAAGCTGCGCCGCGAGTGGGACGAGGAGCGCAAGCGCCTGCTCGATTACGGCGCGCGCCCGATCCTGCCGCCGGTGGTGGCGCACGCGATGCGCGAGGCGCTGCCCGCGGACGGCATCATGATCGTGGACGCCGGCAACGCCGGCAAGCACATGCGCGTGTTCATGGACACGCATCGGCCCGACAGCTTCATGTACATCAGCGACTGGGGCTCGGTCGGCGCCGGGCTGCCGATCGCGATGGGCGCCAAGCTCGCGCGGCCGAAGCAGCCGGTGATGGCCGCCGTCGGCGACATGGGGATGATGTGCAACATCGGCGAGCTCGAGACCGCGGTGCGCGAGCGCATCCCGGTGGTGTGCGTGGTCTACAACGACCGCGGCCTCGGCAACGAGCGCGCGTTCCAGAAGGAGCTCTACGGCGGACGGCTGTTCGGCGTCGACTATGGCGACGTCGACTTCGGCGCGCTCGCCCGCGTCTTCGGCGCCCACGGCGAACGCATCACCGATGCCGCAGCGCTGGTTCCCGCCATCAAACGCGCGCTCGACAGCGGCCTTCCCGCCGTGGTCGACGTGGTCATCGACCAGAACACGCTGGCCCCGGTCGTCTACAAAACCACCAGCTAGCTTGAACCGCAGGCGCTGAAGGCGCAACATGGGCGAACAAGGGGAGGGGACCATGAAACTGCTCGCAACGGCATCAGCCGTTCTGCTGTTTGTCGCCACCAGTGTCACCGCGCAAACGCTCGACGAGCTCAGGAATGACGGCCAGCTCAACGATGCCCTGAAGACCGACAACGTCCTGACCTACGGGATGGGCTATCACCAGCAGCGCTACAGCCCGCTCAACCAGATCAACCCGAAGACCATCAAGCGCCTGGTGCCGGTGTGGAACCTCAGCCTGGACAACAACTGGGGCGAGCAGGCGCAGCCGATCGTCTACAACGGCGTGATGTACGTGACCAACGCCCGCCACACCGTGGCGATCGATGTCGGCAGCGGCAAGCAGCTCTGGAAGCACACGCTCGACTGGCCGGCCGATACGCCGCGCGTCGTGTGCTGCGGCGTATCCAACAAGGGCGCCGCGCTCTACAACGGCCGGATCTATCGCACGACGCTCGATGCGCACGTGCTCGCGCTCGACGCGAAGACCGGCAAGGAGCTCTGGAAATCCAAGGTCGCCGAGTGGAAGGACGGTTACTCGCTCACCCTTGCGCCGCTGATCGCGAACGGCGTGTTGATCACCGGCATCTCGGGCGCCGAGTTCGGCATCCGTGGCTTCATCGACGGCTGGGACCCGGAGACCGGCAAGCAGCTCTGGCGCCGCTACACCATCCCGGCGCGTGGCGAAAAGGGCAACGAGACCTGGCCGCAGGACAACAACGCGTGGGAGATCGGCGGCGGCTCGGCGTGGATCACCGGCTCCTACGACCCGCAGCTCGATCTCATGTACTGGGGCATCGGCAATCCGGCGCCCTGGGCCTCGCAAAGCCGCGCCGGCGACAACCTGTACACCTCGTCGCTGCTGGCGCTGCGGCCGAAGACCGGCGAGATCGTCTGGCACTACCAGTTCACACCGAACGACGCGTACGACTATGACGCCTGCTGGGAGCCGATCCTCGCCGAGCTCAAAGTCGCCGGCAAGCTGCGCAAGGTCGTGATGCAGCTCAACCGCAACGGCTTTCTCTACGTTCTGGACCGCGCGAACGGCGAGCTGCTCTCGGCCAAGGCCTACGAGAAGGTCAACTGGGCGAGCCATGTCGACCTGAAGACCGGCCGTCCGGTCGAGACCGACATCGCCAAGAGCATCCGCGACATGAAGGCGACCGAGCACTGGCCGTCCACGCGTGGCGCGAAGAACTGGCAGCACGCCGCCTTCAACCCGAAGACCGGCCTGCTGTACGCCAACACCATGCACGAAGGCCGCATGTACAAGCATCTCGAGACCAAGCCCTTCGAGCGCGGACAGCGCTACATGTTCATCGAGAACCTGCCCCTCCCGCGCGCGGCCGACGAGCCCATCGGACACATCGAGGCGATCGATCCGCTCACCGCGGAGAAAAAGTGGCGCGTGCCGCTGATGGATTTCCAGATCTGGTCGGCGATGCTGGCGAGCGGCGAGCTGCTGTTCACCGGCAAGGAGACCGGCGAGTTCATCGCGCTCGACGCCGCGACCGGCAAGCAGCTGTGGCAATTCCAGACCGGCTCGGGGATCAACGCCATGCCGGTCACGTACACGCACAAAGGCAAGCAGTACGTGACGGTGCTTTCCGGGATCGGCGGGCTTTACTGGAATATCAACCGCGAGCGGCTGAAAGACATGGTGCCGCAGGGCGGTTCGGTATGGACCTTCGCGCTCTTGCCGGAATAATTCTTTTCTGCGGATCTGCCTGGGCCCAGGCACCTGCGCCCGAGCAGATCCAGCGCGGCGCGGCGATCTACGAGCGTAATTGCTCGCCGTGCCACGGCGCGCGCATGCAGGATCCGCAGGGCGCGTTCGACCTGCGCAAGTTTCCGCACAACGAGCGCGAGCGCTTCATCGCCTCGGTAGCGCGCGGCAAGAACCAGATGCCGGGCTGGGGCGGGATGCTCAAGCCGGAGGACATCGAGGCGCTCTGGGCCTACGTCGTCTCGGCCGAGAGCATATATGGTCACTGAGCGGTCACTGAATCACGACGCCCCAGGGCAGCTTCTCGACGGCGACGTCGCGCAGCTTCGTGTTGCTCTGGGTATCGATGACCGACACCGAACCCGATCGGCCGTTGGCCACATAGAGCTTGCGCCCGTCCGGCGTGATCGCCATGTTCCACGGCCGCTGGCCCACCGGGATGGTGGCGACGATCGTGTTGGTAGCGGTATCGATCACCGATACTGACGCCTCGCCGCCGTTGGAAACGTAGACGCGCTTGCCATCGGGATGGACCGTGATGCCGTTCGAGCGCTTGCCGGCCGGGATGCTCGCCAGCACCTTGTGAGCCCGGGCATCGATGGCGAAGACGGTGTCCGCGTTCTCCGCAGCGACATAGGCGCGGCTGCCGTCGGGAAGGAAGCCGATGCCCCGTGGACGCGCGGCGACCTTGATCTGGGCGATTTGCGCGCGCTTATCGAAGTCGATCACCTCCACCGTGTCGCCGTCCTCGGCGCTGACGTACACGGTGCGGCCGTCCGGGCTGAAGATCGCGTGCTCCGGATTTTCGCCCTTCACCTTCACCGTGAACGCTTCGCGCTGCAGCCGCGTGTCGATGAAGGTGACGCTGTTCGACTGCTCGCTGGCCGCCGCGATCCAGCGCCCGTCGGGCGAGCGGCCCACGCCTTCGGGCGAGACGCCGAGCGCGATCGCGCCCGCGGTCTTGCGCTCCTTCAGATCGACCAGGATGAGCCGATTATTCGGCTGGTCGCTCACGTAGAGCCAGTCACCGGCAGCGGCCGCGCCGCGCGGCTTGCCGCCGGTTTGCAGCGTATCGACGACGGTGTCGGTCGCCGTGTCGATCACGCTGATGCTTCGGAAACAACAGTGCGAGCGCGAGCTTGGTCATAGCGGAAGCATGCGTCGCAAGATTCGATGGTGCGGGAAGATGGCGTGCTTCATCGCGGCGAGCAGGTGGAGCGTGATCAGCGCCACGAAGACGTAGGACGTCGCGATGTGCAGCCCGTTGAAGAAGGCGTAGATGCTGCGGTCATCGACACCCCAGGGCGGCAGCAACACGGCGTTGAAGAACTTGACGCCGAACTTGCTGAAGTTCGATGCCGTGTAGCCGGCGAGCGGCATGATGATCATGCACGCGTAGAGCAGCACGTGATTGGCGCGCGCGGCGCGCCGCTCCCACGTCGGCATCGACGCGGGCAGTGCCGGCGGCCGGTGCTTCAGCCGCCACGCGATGCGCAGGAGGATCAGCAGCCCGATGAGCATGCCGGTCGACTTGTGATAGTTCACGTAGATGGTTCGCTCGGGCGTGCGCCGCGGGACCTGCTGCAGGTACCAGCCGAACCCGATCTGCGCGAGGACCGCAAGCGCGATCAGCCAATGCAAGACCATCGCCGTCCGGGTGTATCGCTCCCGTGCGGGTATATCGCTCCATTTGCCTCCCTGCATCTGAAGCCGACGAAATGGATGCTACTCCGAAAGGATAGGTATATAAGGCGCATAGAGGTGATGTGACAACCAAGGGGAGATGACCATGCGTGTCTTGCTATCGATTGCGATGCTGTTTCTTGCTGCACCGGCGTTCGCCCAGGAAAGGCTCACGGGCAGCAACGTCGATACCCGGATGGGCATGTCGTTCAAGGTGCCCGAGGCCGCGCTGCGCAAATTCCTCCCTGAAGGCTGGGAGATCAATTCGCCGTCCTCGGGTCCGAGCCAAGGCGCGAATCTGAACGTTACGCTCCTCACCCAGTCGATATCCTTCGACCCGGAAGGCAAGCCGGTGAATCCCTACCGCGGCGTCGCCGTGAGCGTGCCGATGAAAAGAAAGGGCAGCGACGCCGGCGTGGCCATGATCATCGCCGGCCTCTTCGAGCCGAACGGAGCGCCGGGCGCCTACGGCGTGTTCCTCCCGGCCCGCGTGAGCGTCGAGCGCAAGCAGCGCGTCGACCTGGATGGCAAGACGACCGTCGAGGAATCCTGGCAGCTGCGCGCCGACGGCGGGCATTCGCTCGAGATCCACGTGCAGTACACGCCCGCTGTGGCCACCAGAGGCAAGGTCGAAGCGCGCGTGCATTCGGCGCTGAAGCCCGACTTCTTCCGCATCTACCGCTTCGAGATGGCGAGCGACGTGGTGCGCAGCGTTCCGACCGGCGTCGATCGCGTCTCGCGCGTCTCGTTCAAGGCCACGGGCGACAAGCTCGGCACGCTTTTCGACGGCTCGCAGCAGCTCATCAGCGTGACCGCGATCCCGTGGTATTCGCGCCAGGTGTACCTGCCCGCGCTTTAGATGCAAATAGTCTGGGATGCGTCCATCCCGATGGACGACGGCGTCGTGCTGCGCGCCGACGTCTTTCGTCCATCGGATGACGGCCGGCATCCCGTCATCCTCAGCTACGGTCCCTACGCCAAAGGCCTCTCCTTCCAGGAGGGATACAAATCCAACTGGGCGCGCCTTACAAAGGCGGCGCCCGAGGTCCTCGAGGGCTCGAGCAACAAATACCAGTGCTGGGAGCTCGTCGATCCGGAGAAGTGGGTGCCGGACGGCTATGTGTGCGTGCGCGTTGACTCGCGCGGCGCGGGCCGCTCGCCCGGCGTCATCGACATCTGGTCGGCGCGCGAGGCGCGCGATCTCTACCACTGCATCGAGTGGGCGGCGGCGCAGCCGTGGTCGAGCGGCAAGATCGGGCTGAACGGCATCTCCTACTTCGCCACCAACCAGTGGCAGGTCGGCGCGCTGCGCCCGCCGCATCTCGCGGCGCTCTGCATCTGGGAAGGATTCTCCGATTACTACCGCGAGCTCGCGCGCCACGGCGGCATCCTGAGCGACTTCACCCAGAGCTGGTACGCACGCCAGGTCCTGCGCGTGCAGCACGGCGTCGGCGACAACGGCGCGCGCAGCGTCGTCACCGGCGAGCCGGTCGCCGGCCCCGAGACGCTCGCGCCCGCGCTGCGGGCGAAAAACACGACCGATCCCGCAGGGGAGGCGCTGCGCCGACGCCTGGTCGATGACTACTACCGGGAGCGAATGGTCGAGTTCGAGCGCATCCAGGCGCCTTTGCTCTCCGCCGCCAACTGGGGCGGCCAGGGACTCCACCCGCGCGGCAACTACGAAGGCTTCCTCGCCGCCGGCTCGAAAGAGAAGTGGCTCGAGGTGCACGGCGACACGCACTTCACGCATTTCTACAGCAACTACGGCATGGGGCTGCAGAAACGCTTCTTCGGGCAGCCCCGTGTCTCGCTCAACATCCGCCGGCCTAGCGAGCGCTTCACGTTGCGCGCGGAGAACGAATGGCCGATCGCGCGCACGCAATGGACGAAATTTTTTCTGCACCCCGAGCTCTCCCTGTCGCGCAGAGAGCCGCAGGCAGCCAAAGCGCTGACCTACGAGGCGACGGGGGAGGGACTGACCTTCTCCACGCCGCCGATGACCGAGGAGCTGGAGATCACCGGCCCGGTGGCGGCGAAGCTCTGGCTCTCCTCCGACACGACCGACGCCGACGTGTTTCTCGTGCTGCGCATGTTCGATGGCGCGGGCAAGGAAGTTACCTTCATCGGCTCGAACGATCCGCGCACGCCGGTCGCGCTCGGCTGGCTCCGCGCCTCGCATCGCAAGCTCGATCGCGAGCGCTCGCGGCCTTATCGGCCGTGGCACGCGCACGCTGAAGAATGGCCGCTGACGCCTGGCGCGCCGGTCGAGCTGGATGTGGAGATCTGGCCGACGTGCATCGTCGCGCGCCGTACCCGATGAAGGGCGTCGGCCCGTTCACGCACGCGGACGCGCGCGACCGGCCGCCGCGCGTCTTTGGCGGGCGCAACACGCTGCATTTCGCCGCCGGCAGAATGCCGTACGCGCTGCTGCCGATCATCCCGGGGAGGTGACGATGCGATTGCTGCTGGCGCTCTGGTGTGTGGTCGCGTTTGCCCAGGACTATCCGGCGAAGAACGTCACCATCATCGTTCCCTATCCCGCCGGCGGCCCGACCGACCAGCTCGCGCGGCTCCTCGCGCCGCGCTTCGCCGAGAAGCTCGGCAAGAACTTCATCGTCGAGAACGTGAGCGGCGGCGGCACCACGATAGGCACCGGCCGCGTCGCACGCGCCGCGCCTGACGGGCACACGCTGCTGCTGCACAACCTGCAAATCTCGGCGAACGTCGCGCTCTATCCGAAGCTGCAGTACGACACCGAGAGGGATCTTGCGGCGATCGCCTTCATCAACCGCAATCCGCTGGTGCTCGTCGGGCGGAAGTCCCTCGCGCCCGTCACGCTCGGCGAGCTGATCGCGTACATGAGAGCCAACTCCTTCAGCATGGCGCATCCCGGCTCGGGCTCGAGCGGGCATCTCGCCACCGCGCTCTTCGCGCAGGCGGCAAAGGTGACGCCGGTGCAGGTGCCCTATCGCGGCGGCGCGCCCATGGTGCAGGACCTGCTCGGCGACCACGTCGATCTCCTGTTCGGCACGCCGCAGCAGCTCGCGCCGCTCGTGGCTTCGGGACAGCTCAAGGCCTACGGCGTCACGGCAAGGGAGGCCTATCCGCAGTTCCCCAGTGCGGCGAGCCTGGTCGGCGCGCTCGGGCCCAAGCTCGAGATCTTCTACTGGCATGCGCTGTTCGCGCCGGCGGCAACGCCGAAGCCGGTGATCGACAAGCTGAGCGCCGTGGTGCAGGGCGTGCTGGACGATGCCGCGCTGATGAAGAGCTGGGCCGACACCGGCGTGACGCCGTATCCCGCGGGCGAGCGCACGGGGCAGGGCGCCGAGACGCTCTTCAAAAGCGAGATCGCGCGCTGGAGCGAGGTGGTGCGCGAGAACCAGATCCAGCCCGTGGACTGATGCGCCGCCGCGCCGTCGTCATCGGCGGCTCGCTCGGCGGCCTGTTCGCCGCCGGCTTCCTGCAGGAGCTCGGCTGGCAAGTCGACGTCTACGAGCGCGTCGCCGACGAGCTCGCGGCGCGCGGCGCGGGAATCGGCACGCACGGCGCGCTGTTCGATGCGCTGCGCCGGCTCGGCGTCGAGATCGACGACCGGCTCGGCATCCGCGTGACCGAGCGCATCTGCCTCGATGGCAACGGCAACACCGTGCACACGAAGCGCGTCGACCAGGTCATGTCGCACTGGGCACGCGTTTATCGCGCGTTGAAAGAACGCATTGGCCCCGGGCATTACCACGCTGGGCGCAATTTCAGCGGCTTCACGGAGCAGGGCGCCGAAGTCATCGCGGGTTTCGACGACGGCTCGGAGGCACGCGCCGATCTCCTGATCGGCGCCGACGGCTTGCGCTCGAGCGTACGCGCGCAGCTCATCCCGGATGCCGAGCCGCGGTATGCCGGCTACGTCGCGTGGCGCGGCCTCGTCAAGGACGGCGAGCTGCCCGACGGGCTGAGGAAGTCGCTCGGCGACGGCTACTACTTCGTGCTGCCGCCGGGCGAGATGATGCTGTGCTATCTCGTGCCGGGACGCGACTGGAACTACGTCTGGTATCGCCCGACCACCGAGGA
>VBCP01000499.1 GCA_005888925.1 Betaproteobacteria bacterium
CACCTTGCCGCGGAACACCGTGCGCGCGATGCTGCCGCCGATCAGCGCCGCGGCGATGTTGTCGAGGAACGAGGAGAGCACGAAGATCATGAAGAGCAGGGCGAGCGCGCCCTTCCAGTCGTCGGGCAGGAAGCGCGGCAGCACCGCCGGCACCTTGCTCTCCTCGAAGTGGTTCGAGAGCAGCGCGAAGCCGAGCAGCAGCCCGAGCAGATTGGTGAGGATCACCCACTCGTGCGCCATGTGCAGCGCGAGGCCGCCGAATCCGGGACCGGTCTTGAAGCCGGCGAAACCGAGCTTGTAAAGCAGGATCGCCGCGAGCCCGATCAGCGCGACCTGCAGCGTGTGGTGGTGAAACAGCGCGACGCCGGCGAGCGTCAGGCCGAACAGCACGAAGTCGAACGGCACGCCGAGCGCGGCGCAGGCCGCGGCGATCACCAGCGCACCCGCGAACAGGCCGCGCTCGCGCGCCAGAAGCCGTACCACGACCGATTTCATGCGCGCGCCGCCTCCAGGAATTCGTCGAGCAGCGGCCCGCCGTCCAGAAATCCGCCGCGGCCGCCATGAAACTCCGGGTGCCACTGCACGGCGCAAATATAGCTTGAACCTTCCGAGCGGATCGCCTCGACCAGCCCATCGGGCACCGAGCGCGCTTCGACGCGCAGATCGCGGCCCAGCCGCTTGATCGCCTGGTGATGGATCGACACCACCCGGCGCGGCCCGGTCTCGCCGTAGAGGCGCGCCAGCCCCGAGCCCGGTTCGAGGCGCACCTCGTGCGCGTGCTGGTCGTAGTCGTCGCTGCGATGCGCCGGCACGTCCTGGTGCAGCGAGCCGCCGAGCGCCACGTTGATGAGCTGCGCGCCGCGGCAGATGCCGAGCACGGGCTTGCGCGCTTGCGTGAATGCGCGCACCAGCTCGATCTCGTAGCGATCGCGCACCGGGTCGCCGGCCCATTCGGGCTTGAGCGGCGGTTCGCCGTAAGCGAGCGGGCTGATATCGGCGCCGCCTTGCAGCACCAAGCCATCCAACTCCCGCGCGTAATCGGCGGCACGCTCGGAGAGCGGCACCATGAACACCAGCGCACGCGCGAGCAGCCACTGCGCGATCGCATCTTCCAGGTAGTGCAGGACCCGGGTGTGCACCCCGCGCGCGCCCGGCTGCGGATGAAGCAGGCGCGGCGAAACGCCGATCTTGATCACGCCTTCTGCGCGACCAGCACTTCGTCGAGCATCTTCTTCGCGTCGCCGAACAGCATCCGGTTGTTGTCCTTGTAGAACAGTGGATTGTCGATGCCGGCGTAGCCCGAAGCCATGCTGCGCTTCATCACGATCGAGGTCTTCGCCTTCCACACTTCCAGCACCGGCATGCCCGCGATGGGACTGGTGGGATCTTCCTGCGCCGCCGGGTTCACGATGTCGTTGGCGCCGATCACCATCGCGACGTCGGTGTCCGGGAAGTCCGGATTGATCTCGTCCATCTCCATCACGATGTCGTAGGGCACCTTGGCCTCGGCGAGCAGCACGTTCATGTGCCCCGGCATGCGGCCGGCGACCGGGTGGATGCCGAAGCGCACGTTGACGCCGTGCTCGCGCAGCTGCTTGGTCATTTCGTATACCGTGTGCTGCGCCTGCGCCACCGCCATGCCGTAGCCCGGCACGATGATGACGTTCTTCGCGGCGCGCAGCAGCTCCGCGGTCTCGGCTGCGCTGATCGGATGCACCTCCCCGGCCGGTTGCGCGCCCGCGGCCGCAGGCGCTCCGCCTGCGGTGCCGAAGCCGCCGGCGATCACGGCGATGAAATTGCGGTTCATCGCACGGCACATGATGTAGGAGAGGATCGCACCGCTCGAGCCCACCAGCGCACCGGTGACGATGAGGAGGTCGTTGGAGAGCATGAAGCCCGTCGCGGCAGCCGCCCATCCCGAGTAGCTGTTCAGCATCGAGATCACCACCGGCATGTCGGCGCCGCCGATCGCCATCACCATGTGGATGCCGAAGAGGAGCGCGACCACCGTCATCACGACGAGCGGCATCATGCCCTCGGCGACGGCGTGCGTATGGATGAACACGCCGCCGAAGTAGATCACCACCAGCAGTCCGGCGAGGTTGATCCAGTGGCGCGCGGGGATCAATACCGGCTTGCCGCTGATTTTCGCCGAGAGCTTGCCGAAGGCGATCAGCGAACCGGAGAAGGTCACCGCGCCGATCAGCACGCCGACGTAGATCTCGAGCTCGTGGATCGTCTTCTCGGCGCCTTGCAGATGGCCGGTCGCCGCCGGATCGATGTAATTCGCGTAGCCGATCAGCACTGCGGCGAGACCGACCAGGCTGTGCATCAGCGCGACCAGCTCGGGCATCTGCGTCATCCTCACGACGCGGGCCGCATAAAGCCCGATCGCGGCGCCGAGCACCATCGCGCCGAGGATCCATGCGAGGCCGCCCGTCGTGACGTTCGGGCCGAAGACCGTCGCCAGCACGGCGAGGGTCATGCCGATCATCCCGTAGAGATTGCCGCGGCGCGAGCTCTCGGGACTCGAGAGCCCGCCCAGGCTCAGGATGAAGAGGATGGTCGCGCCTACGTAGGCGACTGTCGAAAGCGTCG
Organism: Betaproteobacteria bacterium; assembly: GCA_005888925.1. Lineage (GTDB taxonomy): Bacteria > Pseudomonadota > Gammaproteobacteria > Burkholderiales > SG8-39 > SCGC-AG-212-J23. The sequence continues at coordinate 2,599 of VBCP01000499.1, forward strand.
GCGAAATCACTTGCGGAACATCTGCAACATGCGTTGCGTCACCGCGAAGCCGCCGAACATGTTGATCGCGACGAGCGCGATGCTGACCACTGCGAGTCCGACGATCCACGTGGTGGGCCTGCCGGCGCTGTCGCCGATGGGTGGGGCTACCTGCACCAGCGCGCCGATGGCGATGATGCTGCTGATGGCGTTGGTGACGCTCATCAGCGGCGTGTGCAGCGCCGGGGTCACGTTCCAGATCACCATGTAGCCGACGAAGCACGCCAGTACGAACACCGTGAAGTGCTCAATGAAAGCCGCGGGTGCGTTCGCGCCGATGAACCAGAACAGCACCGCAGCGACGAGAAACACGATCGCGGTCGACTTTGCCGACGCCGGCGCGCCCGCGGCACCGTGGCCTTTGGCAGCGGGAACAGCGGGCTTCGGCGCAGCGGGCTTGGGCAGCGCGGCCGAGAGCTTGGGCGGCGGCGGCGGCCAGGTGACTGCGCCGTCCTTGATCACCGTCGTGCCACGGATCACCTCGTCGTCCATGTTGACGTTGATGACGCCGTCCTTCGTCTTGCACAGCTCCTCGGCGAGGCGCAGCAGGTTCGTCGCGTACAGGGTGCTCGACTGCCTGGCGAGGCGGCTTGGCAAGTCGGTATAGCCGATGATCGTGACGCCGTGCTTGACCACCACCTGGCCGGGTTCGGTGAGCTCGCAGTTGCCGCCCTGCTCCGCCGCGAGGTCGACGATCACGCTGCCCGGCTTCATCGAACGCACCATCTCGGCGCTGATCAGCTTCGGCGCGGGCTTGCCGGGGATGAGCGCGGTGGTGATGATCACGTCGACTTCCTTCGCCTGTTTCGCGAACACCGCCGCTTGCGCCTTCTGGAAGCCTTCGCTCATCACCTTGGCGTAGCCGCCGACGCCGGCGCCTTCTTCGACGTATTCCACCGGCACGAACTCGCCGCCGAGCGACTTGATCTGGTCAGCGACTTCGGGGCGCGTGTCGTTCGCGCGCACGATCGCGCCGAGGCCCGAGGCGGTGCCGATCGCCGCAAGGCCGGCGACGCCGGCGCCGATGATGAATACCTTGGCCGGCGGCACCTTGCCCGCCGCGGTGATCTGCCCGGTGAAGAAGCGCCCGAAGTGGTGCGCCGCCTCGATCACCGCGCGGTAGCCGGCGATGTTGGCCATCGACGAGAGCGCGTCCAGCTTCTGCGCGCGCGAGATGCGCGGCACGCTGTCCATCGCGAGGACCGTGGCCTTCCTCTGCGCGAGCGCCTGCATCAGCTCGGGGTTCTGCGCCGGCCAGATGAAACTCACCAGCGCACTACCCGGCCGCATCAGCTGGACTTCAGCCATGCTCGGCGCGCGCACCTTGAACACGATGTCGGCGCTCGACCAAACATCTCCGACAATTTCCGCCCCCGCCGCGCGGTAGGTATCGTCGGCGAAGTTCGCTGCGTCGCCAGCGCCGGACTGCACGGCGACGCGGAACCCCAGCTTGATGAGCTTCTCGACGACTTCGGGAACGGTGGCAACGCGCTTCTCGCCCGCGGCGGTCTCGCGGGGTACTGCGATCAACTGGGGCATAGGGGCCGGGATTCTACCGTGGCAGCCAAGTAAAGCGCTTCTCGCCGAGCTCGAAGGCCGCTTGTACCAATAGCGCGAGCGCGGCTGCAGGTATCGCACCCGCGAGCAGCGTGACGTTGTCGTTCAGCGCAAGACCCGAAGCGATGCGCTCGCCGTAGCCGCCGGCGCCGATGAACGCGGCGATGGTCGCGGTGCCTACGTTGATCACGGCGGAGGTCTTGATGCCGGCGAGGATCGATGGCGCCGCGAGCGGCAGCTCGACGAGCCACAGGCGTTCTCCTGCCTCGAGGCCGAGCGCCATCGCCGCCTGGCGCATGCCCCGGCTGATGGCCGTGAGGCCGGCGTGCGTGTTGCGCACGATGGGGAGAAGCGCATAGAGGAAAAGCGCGATCAGCGCCGGGACCACGCCGATGGTGCCGACCAGCGCGATGAGAAAGGCGAACAGCGCGAGCGACGGCACCGTCTGGATCACTCCCACGGCGCCAAGGATCGGCTGCGCCGCGCGCGGCAGCTTTGCCGCGGCGATGCCGAGGGGAATGCCCACGACGATGCTCGCCGCGAGCGACACCAGCACCAGAACCAGGTGCTCGCGGGTCAGGCGCCAGAAATCCGCACCGAAGAGCGTGGACAGGAATTTGCGCTCGCCGGATCTCGTCTCACCGGCGAAAAGCGCGGCGGCATCCACGAAGCTCTTGCCTTCGAGCTCGGCCGCGGCGTTCATGCGGATCATCTGGCGCTCGTCGATGCGCCCCTCCAGCTTTTTGAATGCCGCGAATGCGGTGGGAAAGCGCCGCGGCACCTCCGCGCGATAGAGCAGCACGGCGTCGTAGCGCGGAAAAAAATGCCGGTCGTCCTCGAGCACGCGCAGCCGGTAGCGCTCGATCTTCGCGTCGGTCGTATAGACGTCCATCACCTCGATGCGCCCGGCGCCGATGGCCTCGTAGGCGAGGCCGTGATCGAGCCCCGACGGCGTCGGCTGCGGCAGGCCGTAGGCGCGCTTCAATCCCGGCCAGCCGTCGGCGCGGCCGATGAACTCCTGCGACAGGCCGAACTTGAGCCCGGGATGGCGCGCGAGGTCGGAGAGCTTGGCGATGCCCAGGGCCTGCGCGCGCTCCTCGCGCATCGCGAGCGCATAGGTGTTGTTGAAGCCGAGCCGCACGCCCGCCGCGAGACCTTGTGGCGCCAGCGCGGCGTTCAGCTGCTCGAGGTCGGGATTGCCCGGCAGGCGCACGATCTCGGCGGCGATCGTGCCGGTGTACTCGGGATAGACGTCGATGGCGCCGGCCTTCAGCGCGGCAAGCACGATGCCGGTATTGCCGAGCCCGGGCCTGTGCTCGCCGCCGGCCGCGCGCGCCAGGATCTCGCCGAGGATGTAGGACTCGGTAAAGCGCTTGGAGCCGACGTGGACCGGGTCCTCCGCGTGCGCGGCGCACGCGAAGACGATGAGCAGCACGAACTTCATCCGGGATAGAAGCGGTACTGGCGGCGGCCCAGCTGGCGCGCGCGGCTGCGCGCCGCGTCGGCGTTGCGCTCGAGCGCCTGCGTGTCGCCGGCGTCCGCGGGATAAAGCGAGATGCCGATCGCGACATCCATGTCGAGCGCTGCGATCAGCCGTTCGAGCACCGGGCGGCAATCCGCTTCGGCGCGCACGTCGGTGAGCACGATCGCGAACTCGGCCGCGCCCCAGCGCGCGAGCGTGTCGGCCTTGCGCAGGCCGCGCGCGAGGCGCCGCGCCGCTTCGCGCAGCGTCTGATCATCTACCTTGGTGAACCCTGCGAGATCGACCAGCGCGAGCGCGATGCCCGTGTCGCGCCGTTGTGCGAGGTGCAGTGCCTGCTTCAGGCGGTCGTCGAGGAGCCGCCGGTTCGGCAGCTCGGTGAGCGCGTCGTGGTATTCGCTAGGCGCGGGCTGCGTCGACACGTTCCACTTGCACCCGGCAATCGTAGAACGTGGCGCCGCCGCCAAGATCGGCCGTGCGCTGTGAGGTTACGTTGTTGGCGTTGCCGTCGTCGGGCGAATACTTCTTCCACCACACCGACGGCGCCACCACCACGCCGGGACGCGGCTTGCCATTGACGCGGGCGCGCAGCGTGTAGGCGCCGCGCTCGTTGAATACGCGCACCGCGTCGCCGTCGCGGATGCCGCGCGCCGCCGCGTCCTGCGAGTGCATGTCGAGGTGCGGCTCGCGCTCGAACTCGCGAAAGCGCGCGATGTTGGCGAAGCTCGAATTGAGGAAGTGGCGCGCCGGCGGCGAGAGGAAGGCGAGCGGATAGCGCTCGGCCAGCGCCTCGTCCGAGACCTCGGCCGGCGGATTGTAGAAGGGCACGGGATCGATGCCCTGCTCCTCGAGCCAGCGGCTGGTGAACTCGCACTTGCCCGAGGGCGTGGGGAAGCCGCCCTCTGCGAAGGGCGCGAAGCGCTCCGGCACTGCGAGCTTCTGCCAGCCCTGCGCCTTCAACTGGTCCCAGCTCACGCC
>VBCP01000501.1 GCA_005888925.1 Betaproteobacteria bacterium
CACCGCCTCGGCGAACTTGCGCGCGAAGTCGAGATCGGGCTTGCCGGTCTCGCACCAGACCATGTCAGCGTAGGCCGCGTAGGCGACGCCGCGAGAGATGGCCTGGTCGAGTCCATTGCGCACGCGGTAAAAACCTTCGGCCGTGCGCTCGCCGGTGATGAACGGCTTGTCGTTCTCATCTACGTCGGAGGTCACCAGCGTCGCCGCCTCGGCATCGGTGCGCGCCAGCAGCACGGTGGGTACGCCGGCGACGTCGGCCGCAAGGCGCGCCGCGACCAGCTTCTGCACCGCTTCCTGCGTCGGCACGAGCACCTTGCCGCCCATGTGCCCGCATTTCTTGACGGATGCCAGCTGGTCCTCGAAGTGCACGCCCGCCGCGCCGGCGTCGATCATGGCGCGCATCAGCTCATAGGCATTGAGCACGCCGCCGAAGCCGGCTTCGGCATCCGCCACGATGGGCGCATAAAAGTCGACCTCTGCCGTGCCTTCCATCCATTGGATCTGGTCGGCGCGGGCGAGGGCGTTGTTGATGCGCTTCACCACGGTAGGAACTGAGGAAACGGCGTACAGCGACTGGTCGGGATACATCTGCAGCGAATCGTTGGCGTCGGCCGCCACTTGCCAGCCGGACAGATAGATCGCGGGCACGCCGGCTTTCACCTGCTGCACCGCCTGGTTGCCGGTGAGCGCGCCGAGCGAATTGACGAAGGGACGCTCGTGCATCAGGCGCCAGAGTTTCTCGGCGCCGCGTTTCGCGAGCGTATGCTCGATCGCGACGCTGCCGCGCAGCCGCACTACATCGCCCGCGCCGTAGCCGCGCTTCACGCCCTTCCACCGCGCGTCTTGCGCCCAGTCGTTTTCGAGCGCTGCGATTTGTTTTTCTCGTTGATCCACGTTCCCTCCGGAGGTTGTCGACAGAGGGAAGTTTGCGCGGCCCGCATGGCGCGCAGCAACACGCCATGTGGCCTATTTGTCTGTTACAAAAACAAGGCTTTACATAGGCTTAGCTGACTCCCGTTTCATGATGCGGGAGCGGGTTTCAAAAATTGCTGCTATGCGGAAACTACGTTTGGACGAGCTTGCGGTACCGGTGAACGCTCATCAGGATGCCGGCGCCGATGAAGAGCGTGAGGAGCGCCGTGCCGCCGTAGGAGAGAAACGGCAGCGGCACGCCCACAACGGGAAGGATGCCCGACACCATGCCCATGTTTACGAAGGCATAAGTGAAGAACATGAGCGAGATCGCGCCCGCGAGGAGGCGGGCGAACACCGTGGCGGCATTCGCGGCGATCACCAGGCCGCGGGCGATGAGCAGCATGTAGAGGGCGACCAGCACGAGGTTGCCGACGAGCCCGAACTCCTCGGAAAAGACCGCGAAGATGAAGTCGGTGTGGCGCTCGGGGATGAATTCGAGGTGCGCCTGAGTGCCGTTGATGTGGTAGCCGGCGCCGAGCGGATCGGTGGTCGGATCGAGCAGCGTGAGAACACGCTTGCGCTGATAGCTGTGCAGGAAGCCCCAAGCCACCGGCAGCGCGGCGAGGCCAAGGCCGGTCAGCGTGCCGAGCACCTTCCAGCTGAGGCCGGCGAAGAAGATGACATAGAAGCCGGCGGCGCCGACCAGCGCTGCGGTGCCAAGATCGGGCTGGCGGGCGATCAGGCCGAGCGGAATGATGAGCAGCATCGCGGCGACACCGAAGTTGCGCAGCTTGAGCGAGGTCTCGTGCTTGTGGAAGTACCACGCCAGCATCAGCGGCAGCGCGAGCTTCATCATCTCCGAGGGCTGGAAGCGCGTGACGCCGACGTGCAGCCAGCGGCGCGCGCCGTTCACCACGTCGCCGAAGAGCGCCACGGCGACCAGGAAGGCGAGGCCGATGAGATAGGCCGGCACCGCGAAGCGCATCATGGTCTGTGGTGGCACCTGCGCCACGAGCCACATCGCGGCGAGCGCTACCGCCAGGTTCACGGCCTGGCTGACGACGCGCGACGGCGTGTCGTAGCTCGCTGAGAACAATGCGAGGAAACCGAGCATCGACAGCGCGAGCATCAGCACGAGCAGCGTGCTGTCGATCCCCTCGGCGAGGCGCAGTCCGATGCGGCGTATCGGCAGGCGCGCGAGTTCCATCAGTCGCTCTCGATTTCCTCGTCCGACGCCGCGTCGTCCTCCGGCGTCGGCTGCTCCATGCCGGCGGGCACCTTGCCCAGCATGAAGTAGTCGAGCACGGTGCGCGCGAGCGGTGCCGCGGCGCGCGCGCCGAAGCCGCCGTTCTCGACGATCACGGCGAGCGCGATGCGCGGGCTCTCGAGCGGCGCGAAGGCGATGAACAGCGAATGGTCGCGGTGGCGCTCGGCGACCTTCGCCTCCTCGTATTTCTCGCCCTGCTTCATCGCGATGACCTGGGCGGTGCCGGTCTTGCCGCCGACGGCATAGGTGACGCCGGCGAAGGCGCGCGCTCCGGTGCCTTCCTTGTTGACTCCCGCCATAGCGCGCTTGATGAACTCGACGTTATCGCGCTTCAGCGTCACGGTGTGCAGGACTTCCGCGGGCATCTCGCGCCGCTCGCCGTTGCGCGGATGGTCGATGTGCGCAACCAGCCGCGCCTTGTAGATGTGACCGGCGCTCGCGAGCATCGCCATCGCTTGCGCAAGCTGCAGCGGCGTGTACGAGTGATAGCCCTGGCCGATGCCGATCGAGATGGTCTCGCCGGGAAACCACTTCTGGTCGGCCGGGCGCTTGAAACGCTTTTGCTTCCACTCGGGCGAGGGCAGCACGCCGGTGAACTCGCCGGCGAGATCGATGCCGGAGCGCGAGCCGAAGCCGAAGGGCCCGAGGAAGCGCGCGATGGCGTCGATGCCCAGGTCGTTCGCGAGGTGGTAGTAGTAGGTGTCGCAGGACTCGACGATCGATTTGTACATGTCGACCGTGCCGTGGCCGCCCTTCTTGTCGTCGCGGAAGCGCCGTCCGCCAAAGTCGAAGTAGCCGGGATCGAAGATGGTCGCGCGCGTGGTGCGCTTGCCGGTCTCGAGCGCGGCGAGCGCGAGATAGGGCTTGATGGTCGAGCCCGGCGGGTAGAGTCCCGAAATGGCGCGGTTGTTGAGCGGCTTGTCTATCGAGCCGTTCAGCTCGGCCCAGTACGTCGGGTCGATGCCGTCGACGAAGAGGTTCGGGTCGAAGCCGGGCTTCGAGACGAGGGCGAGGATGCCGCCGCTCGCCGGGTCGATGGCGACGAGCGCGCCGCGGCGCTCGCCGAACGCGATCTCGGCCACCTGCTGCAGCCGCATGTCGAGCGTGAGGGTGACGTTGTTGCCGGGCTGCGAAGCGGTGCGCGACAGCGTGCGGATGCCGCGTCCGGCGGCGTCGATCTCCACCTGCTCGAAGCCGGTGGTGCCGTGCAGCTCCGCCTCGTAGGTCGCCTCGATGCCGGCCTTGCCGATGTAATCGGTGCCGCGGTAGTTCGCGCCGACGCCGTCGTCCTCGAGCTTCGTCTGGTCCTGCGTGTTGATGCGCCCGAGGTAGCCGAGCGCGTGCGAGCCGACGTCGCCGAACGGGTACTGCCGGAAAAGCCGTGCCTTGATCTCGACGCCCTCGAAGCGGAAGCGGTTCGCGGCGAACTTCGCCACCTCCTCGTCCGACAGGCGGTTCTTGATCGGCAGGTTCTCCGCGTTGCGCGTCTCCTGCAGGAGCTTGCGGAAGCGCACGCGGTCGCGCGTAGTGATGTCGACGTACTCGGTGAGCTCGTCGATCGTGCGCTCGAGGTTCCGCACGCGGCGCGGGAAGATCTCGAGCGTGTAGCCGGAGTAATTGCGCGCGACCACCACGCCGTTGCGGTCGACGATCAGGCCGCGGTTCGGCGTCACCGGCACGATCGAGATGCGGTTGTCCTCGGCCTTGGCGCGGTAGACGTCGTGCTGCAGCACCTGCAGCCAGAGGAAGCGCGCGGCGAGCAGGCCGAACGCCACCAGCACGGCGACGCCCGCGACGCCGACGCGGGCCTGGAACTGATGCAGCTCCTGCTCGGAGTTGCGGATTTCGCTACCGCGCATCGTTGCGGCTCACCTAAATGGTTTGCTCGCGTTCGGGCCGCCGCTGCGGCAGGAGCAGCAGCCAGGTCACCACCGGCCAGAGCAGGGCACCGCCCAGCGGCCCGACCACGATCGGCCAGCCGGGGAACTGATCGCCCGCCGCCAGGCGCACGAGCAGCACCGCCGCCTGGGTAGCGAGCAGGATGAGAGCGATGTGCAGCGATTGCAGCATCGGGCCGAACCACAGGATACGCCGCGACATCCACACCGAGAGAAATGCGAGCAGCGAGTAGGCGAGCGCGTGCTGGCCGAGCAGCACGCCGTTGCCGGCGTCGGTCAGAAGCCCGAGCGTCCAGCCGACGCCGAGACCGACGAGCCGCGGCTGCCGCACGCACCAGAAGGCGAGCACCAGCGCGACGAAATCCGGCACCAGGCGCAGGTCGCGCCACGGCAGGAAATCGAGGAACAGCGCGAGCGCGAAGGAGCCGATGATCGTGCTCATGCGCACCGGCAGCAGGATTTGCGAGCTACCGGGAATCATCGCTCGCTGCCTTTTCCTTGGTCTTTGCGCGGCGCGTCTTCTCCCCGCGGCGTTCCTTCGCCTGCGTCTCGTCGGGCCGCGGCGGGCGGGCGGCTTCGTTGGTCAGGATGAGCACGTAGCGGCCGCGCTCGATGCCCGCGGCGGGCTTGCAGACGACGCGCGCGAAGCTGTGCTCGGCATCGCGCTCCACACGCACGACGCTCGCTACCGGGAGTCCGGCGGGATAAGTGCCATCGATGCCGGAGGTCACCAGGCGATCGCCGTTCTGCACTTCGGCGTTGGCCGGCATGTAGCGCAGCTCGAGCATGCCCGAGGCGCCGCCGCCGAAGGCGACGGCACGCAGGCCGTTGCGCACCACCTGCACCGGAATCGCCTGGTCGGGGTTGGTGAGCAGCGTCACTTCCGAGAGCAGTGGATGCACGCGCGTGACTTGCCCGATGACGCCGGTGTCGTCGGACACCGGGCTGCCAGCCCGCACGTCTTGCACGCTGCCGCGGTCGATGAACAGCTTGTGCGCGTAGGGATCGCGCCCGAGGTAAAGCACTTCCGCGAGCGTCGCCTGCACCGGCAGCTTCTCTGCCGCGCCGATCATGCGGCGCAGTTCGGCGGTTTCGGCCTGCAGCGCTTGGTAGCGCTGGGCGTCCTGCACGTTGGCGAGCGCCTGCGCGCGCAGCCGCTCGTTCTCCTCGATCAGGTTCGTCTGCGTCGAGAAGTAACCGCCGACGGAAAGCGCCAGGTCGATCGGCCAGGTCGCTGCGCGCTGCAGCGGATACGCCGCGAGCGCGAGCCAGGTGCGCAGCCCGTCGACGTAGCGAAAGCGGGCGTCGATCACCAGCAATGCGAGTGACAGCGAGGCAAAGAAGAAAAGGCGGACAAGGGGCGCCGGTCCGCGCTTGAAGAATGGCGGGGGGGTGTGGTCCATCCCCCGCTATTCTCAGTCGTTGGTGAAGATCGGGCCGAAGTGCTCCATCTTCTCGAGCGCCTTGCCCGAGCCGCGCACCACGCAGGTCAGCGGATCGTCGGCGACGATCACCGGCAGCCCGGTCTCCTCCATTAGCAGGCGGTCGAGGTCACGCAAGAGCGCCCCACCGCCGGTGAGCACCATGCCCTTCTCGGCGATGTCGGCGCCGAGCTCGGGCGGGGTCTGCTCGAGCGCGCTTTTCACCGCCGACACGATCTGGTTCAGCGGCTCGGTGAGCGCTTCGAGGATTTCGTTGGAGCTGATGGTGAAGCTGCGCGGAATGCCCTCGGCGAGGTTGCGGCCCTTCACTTCCATTTCACGCACTTCGCTCCCCGGAAAGGCGGAGCCGATTTCCTTCTTGATCATCTCGGCGGTGGTCTCGCCGATCAGCATGCCGTAGTTGCGCCGGATGTAGTTGATGATCGCCTCGTCGAACTTGTCGCCGCCGACGCGCACCGAGCCCGAATACACCATGCCGCCGAGCGAGATCACGCCGACCTCGGTGGTGCCGCCGCCGATGTCGACCACCATCGATCCCGTGGCGTCGGCCACCGGCAGGTCCGCGCCGATCGCGGCCGCCATCGGCTCCTCGATCAGAAAAACCTGGCCCGCGCCCGCGCCCATCGCGCTTTCCCTTATCGCGCGGCGCTCGACCTGGGTCGAGCCGCAGGGCACGCAGATGATGATGCGCGGCGCAGGGGAGAAGAGCTTGTTGTCGTGCACCTTCTTGATGAACTGCTTCAGCATCTGCTCGGTGACGGTGAAGTCGGCGATCACGCCGTCCTTCATCGGGCGGATGGCGATGATGTTGCCCGGCGTCTTGCCGAGCATCATCTTCGCTTCCTTGCCGACCGCCTGGATGGTCTTCTTGCCGCTCGGACCGGCTTCCTGCCGGATCGCGACCACCGAAGGCTCGTCGAGCACAATGCCTTTGCCGCGCACGTAGATGAGCGTGTTGGCGGTGCCGAGGTCGATGGCGAGGTCGTTGGAGAAGTAGCTGCGCAGGAATCCGAACATGGGCAAGGTCGAGGCTCTTTTCGTTTCTTAAACTGGGCCTTAGCGCTGCGGCAAGGCCCCTGAAAATGGCCGCTATGATACGCTAAGGACGCTACGGGAGATAAGGCAATACTCCCCTGGCTCCCCTGGTCCGAAAGTATATGTCGCTAACCCCCGACGACGTGCGGCGCCTCGCGCGCCTCGCGCGCATTGCAATCCAGCCCGAAGAATCCGGCGCGGTGCTCGATCGCCTGAACCGGGTGCTCGGCCTGATCGACCAGATGCGCGCAATTGACACCACCGGCATCGAGCCGATGGCCCATGCGGTTGATGTGGTTCAGCGTTTGCGGCCGGACGAGGTGCGCGAGTCCGATCAGCGCGAGCTTTATCAATCCGTCGCCCCGGCGGTCGAGGATGGACTGTACCTCGTGCCCAAGGTGATCGAGTAGCTTGCTCAACGCCACGCTCCGCGAGCTCTCGGCCGCGCTCGCCGCAAAGAAGCTGTCCTCGGTTGAGCTGACGCGCGCCTGCCTCGGGCGCATCGAGCGCCATAACGGCGAGCTGAACGCCTTTATCACCGCCGACGCGCCGCAGGCGCTCGCCGCCGCCGAGCGTGCCGATGCACGCCGCGCCGGCAAGGGAAATGCGGGCGAGGCGGGTCCGCTCACCGGCATCCCGGTCGCGCACAAGGACATCTTCTGCACGCGCGCCATGCGCACCACCTGCGGCTCGCGCATGCTCGAGAACTACGTGAGCCCGTACGACGCGCACGTCGTCGAGCAGCTCGAGCGCGCGGGCACGGTCCTCGTCGGCAAATGCAACATGGACGAGTTCGCCATGGGCTCCTCCACTGAGACCTCGCATTTCGGCCCCGCGCGCAACCCCTGGGACAAGCGCCGGGTTACCGGCGGCTCCTCGGGCGGCTCGGCCGCGGCGGTCGCGGCGCGCCTCGTACCCGCGGCCACCGGCACCGATACCGGTGGCTCGATCCGCCAGCCCGCCGCGCTCTCCGGAGTGTGCGGGCTCAAGCCGACCTACGGCGTCGTATCACGCTACGGCATCGTCGCTTTTGCTTCGTCCCTCGACCAGGCCGGACCGATCGCCAAGAGCGCCGCCGACCTCGCGCTCCTGATGAACGTCATGGCCGGGTTCGACGAGCGCGACTCGACCAGCGTCGAGCGGCCGAAAGAGGACTACGGCCGCTTTCTCGACACTGAGCTGAAGGGCCTGCGCATCGGCGTGCCGAAGGAATACTTCGGCGAAGGCGTCGATGCCGGCGTGCTGCGCGCGGTCGAAGCGGCGTTGCGCTGGTACGAGGCGCAGGGCGCGCGCCGCGTCGACCTGCAATTGCCCACCTCGCCGCTCGGCGTCCCGGTGTACTACGTCATCGCGCCCGCGGAGGCCTCGTCGAACCTGTCGCGCTTCGACGGCGTGCGCTACGGGCACCGCGCGCAGGGGTACAGTGACCTGATGGACATGTACTGCCGCACGCGCGCCGAAGGCTTCGGCGCCGAGGTCAAGCAGCGCATCCTGGTCGGGACCTACGTGCTGTCCCACGGCTACTACGACGCCTACTACCTGCAGGCGCAGAAAGTGCGCCGGCTGATCGCGCGCGATTTCGCGCAGGCCTTCGAGCGCTGCGACGTGATCCTGGGGCCGACCTCGCCGACGACCGCCTTCGAGATCGGGGCAAAGGCGAGCGACCCGGTGCAGATGTACCTGAACGACATCTTCACCGTGTCGGCGCCGCTCGCCGGGGTGCCGGCCCTTTCCATTCCATGCGGCTTCGACGAGGCGGGGCTGCCCGTCGGCCTGCAGCTCACGGGAGACTATTTTTCGGAAGCGCGCCTGATCGGCATCGCGCACCGCTACCAGCAGGCCACCGACTGGCACCTGCGTGTGCCCAAGGAGACGCCGTTATGAGGCGCCTCGCCCTCCTGTTGCTCGCGCCGCTCGCCGCCTGGGCCCAGACCGAGACGCGCGAGCTCGTCGGGCAGATCGGCAGCCGCCCGGCGCTGCTCGTGCTGCACGCCAGCCGCACCGCCGAAGGCGCCTGGCAAATGGCCGGCGAATACGTCGTGCTGCCGACCCTGCAGCGGCGCTTTCTCGAAGGCGAGTCGAGCCCCGAGATCGGCGTCACGACGCTGCGCGAAGGCATCACGCCGATCCTCTTCGGCCGGCCGCCCACGGGCGAGCTGCGCGGTACTTTGCGTGCCGGCACGTTCAAGGGCATGCGCTTCGCGCCCGGCGGCCAGGAGCGCGAGCGCTTCGAGTTCAGCGAAGAGTTCCCGTCGATGGAGACTTACAGCGCGAACCTGCGCTGCGACGCCGCCGATGCGCACTACGCCTCGAACCTCCAGATGGCGGTGGACGCCGGGAAGCTGCAGTCGTTCGATTGGCGCTCCAAGGTCGCGGCCAGCGGCCACGCCTGCAACATCGCCAACTTGCAACAGCAACCCTTTAAGGGCGGACTGCGCTTCAGCGCCGGCCGCTGCAACGTCACGCTGCGCGAGGTCGGCGACTACGTGCGCATTGCAGCGCAGAACTGCCTCGAGCAATGCGGCTCGCAGGCCTATCTCGAGCCCCTGCTGATCGACCGGCGCGGCAACTGTCGGCTGCTGCGCGGCGAATCGAGGTAGCGCGTGGCCT
>VBCP01000502.1:0-1147 GCA_005888925.1 Betaproteobacteria bacterium
CGCCTGCGACAGCAGCCGCTCCTTCACGTTCTTCGGGACGATGATCGCGTCCCAATCCTTGTCGTGGTGGTCGGCGGGCAGAACGTGCAGCGAGAGCACGCCCGGCGGCAGCGCGGCGGTGGGTTGGGGCATCAGCCTTCCGGGCGCCGGTCGTCGGGCCACTCGATCTTCGACACCTCCTGCATGCTAAGGAGGGTGTCCTCGGCTTCCTCGAACAAGACCATCGGATCCATGAGCGCGCGCATCGTCTCGAGGATCGAGTCGAACATGTGCACACGCACCAGGCGCGCCTGGTTCTGGGGATCGTCGTTGAAGTGCTGGTGCCAGAGGTAATGGTCGACGACGATGAGGTCGCCTTTTTTCCAGCGATGGTGCTCGCCTTTGTCGGGCGCGGTGCCCATGAAGCTGTGGCCGTGGCCTTCGACCACGTAGAGCCAGGCTTCGCCGGGATGCCGATGCAATGACTGCGTCTTGCCCGGCGCGAACTGGATCATCACTTGCGTGATGCCCGAGGCCTCGCTGCCGATCGCGCGGTCGACCAGGAACTTGGTGCGCGTGCCGCGCGGCGTCGCGAGCAGGTCCTGCTCGTCGTAGGGCGTATGGATGCGGCCTTTGCGGCGCTTCTTCGCTTCCTGCGCCAGGCGCCGCAGGCGCCGCGCGTAGGGGTCATCGCCTTTCGGCCCCTCGGTGAAGGCAGGGCGCGGCGGCAGCTTGCGCACATCTTCGTGGCCGCGGTCCTCGATCAGGCACATGCCGAGCGTCCAGAGCATCGGCTCCGACGAATAGCTCATGAACCGCGCGGTCTTGCCGCCGTCGTTGCCGCTGCGGTGCCAGCTCCATGCCGGGATATGGATCGCATCCCACGGCTTCCAGTCGTGGCGCACGCCGTCGATCTCGGTCCAGCCCGAGCCCTCGACGACGAAGGTCTGCGCGTCCCACGAATGCCGGTGGATGGTGGTGACCGCGCCCGGATCGATCTCGTGCACCAGCGCGTCGAGGCAGCGGGTCGGCGCATCGCCGTCCCAGCCCATATAGACGCCGCTGCGCATGCCGCGCGCCGTCGGCTGGAGCTTCACGTCCTCCTTGCGCACCACCGAGCGGCGGTGCTTGCGCCACTCGTCGATGAATTCGGCGCGGCGCTTCTTCT
>VBCP01000502.1:1236-2696 GCA_005888925.1 Betaproteobacteria bacterium
CTGCTTGGGCGCAGGACAAGACCGTGGTGCTCTACACCTCGCTCGCGCCGTCGGAGTCCGGCCCGCTCGCCAAGGCGTTCGAGAAGAAGAGCGGCATCAAGGTCGAGGTGTGGCGCGCGCTCTCCGAAAAGGTGGTGCAGCGCGCGCTGACCGAGGCGCAGGCACGGCGCTTCGCGGTCGACGTGATCGAGACCAACGGGCCCGAGATGGAGATGCTCGCGCGCGAGCAGCTCTTCCGCGAGGTGAAATCACCGTATCTTGCCGACATCCCGGCGGCGACCATCCCGAAGCACCGGCAATGGATTCCCGATCGGATGAACTTTTTCGTCGTCGCCTACAACACCAACATGGTGCAGCGCGACGACCTGCCGCCGAGCTATCAGGGATTCCTCGATCCGCGCTGGAAGGGGCGTATCGGCATCGAGGCGACGGATGCGGAATGGATGGCGACGCTGGTGAAGAAATGGGGCGAGAAGACGGGCATGGCGTACTTCCGCCGGCTCGCCGACATGAAGCCCGACGTGCGCAAAGGCCACGTGCTCCTCGCCGAGCTCATCGCGGCGGGCGAGATCCCGGTCGGCCTCACGGTCTATAACGCCAATGCGGAGTCGCTCAAGCGCCGCGGCGCGCCGATCGACTGGGTGCCGATGCAGCCGGTCGTGGCGCGCGCGCAGGGCATCGCAATCGCGCGCAACGCCCCGCACCCGCAGGCCGCGGCCGCCTTCGTCGACTTCGTGCTCTCGCCGGAAGGACAGGAGCTGCTCAACTCCATGGGACGCGTGCCGGTGAGCACCAAGGTGCGCACGCACATGAACCAGTTCGACTACACGCTGGTCGATTCCGCCACCGTGCTGGATGAGCAGGACAAGTGGCTCAAGGAGTGGGACCGCTTGTTCGTGCAGAAATGATGGACATCCTCGGCCTCGCGGCGCTGGTCTTCGTCCTGGGCCTGAAGCACGGCCTCGACCCCGATCACCTGGTGGCGATCGACGGCTTCACGCGCTCGAGCCGCTCGCGCTGGTGCGGGCTGTTTTTCTCGCTCGGCCACGGCGTCGTGGTCACCTTGGTCGCCGTGGCGGTCGCCCTCGTCGCGACCGAGTGGCAGGCGCCGCGCTGGCTCGAGCACACCGGGGCGTGGATTTCGATCGGCGTGCTGCTCGCGCTCGGCATTGCCAATCTGCTGGCGGTGCTGCGCGCAGCACCCGGCGTGCCGGTGCCGCTCGTCGGGCTGCGCGGCCGGTGGCTGTCCGAGCGCCACGCGGGCGCAAGCCATCCGGCGGTGATCGCGGCGGTGGGTGCGGCGTTCGCGCTCTCCTTCGACACGATCAGCCACGCGCTCGTCTTCTCGATGACCGGCGCCAGCCTCGCCGGCTGGTTCTTTGCGGCCGTGCTCGGCATCGTGTTCACCGCGGGCATGGCCTTCACCGACGGCGTGAACGGACTCTTCGTGGCGCGTCTCG
>VBCP01000503.1 GCA_005888925.1 Betaproteobacteria bacterium
GACGACCGATCTTGGCCACCTCAAGGATGCCGACATCGTGGTCGAGGCGGTATTCGAGCGTATGGACGTCAAGCAGGAGCTCTTCCGCAAGCTCGATGGACTGGTGAAGCCCGGCGCGATCCTGGCGACGAATACGTCGACCCTGGATGTGAACCAGATCGCCGACGCCACCAAGCGCCCGCAGGACGTGATCGGCACGCACTTCTTCTCTCCGGCGAACGTGATGCGCCTGCTGGAAGTGGTGCGCGGCGCGAAGACCGGCAAGGACGTGCTCGCGACCACCATGAAGCTCGGCAAGCAGCTGAAGAAGGTGCCGGTGGTCTCCGGCGTCTGCGACGGCTTCATCGGCAACCGCATGCTCGAGAAGTACGTGCAGCAGAGCCTCTTCCTGCTGGACGAGGGCGCAAGCCCGCAGCAAATCGACGGCGCGCTCGCAAGATGGGGCATGGCGATGGGCCCCTTCACCATGTACGACATGGCGGGCAATGACATCGGCTGGGAGATCCGCAAGCGCCGCGCCAAGGAGCGCCCGGACTTCGTCTACGGCAGGTTCGCCGACCGCATCGCCGAGAAAGGCTGGTTCGGGCAGAAGACCGGGCGCGGCTGGTATCGCTACGAGCCGGGCAACAGGAAGCCGATCCCCGACGCGGAAGTCGACCAGATGCTCGCGGCGTACCGCAAGGAGATGGGCTACAAGACGCGCGCGATCGGCGACGACGAGATCATCGAGCGCTGCATCTACGCGCTCGCCAACGAAGGCGCGCACATCCTCGAGGAAGGCATCGCATTGCGCGCCTCCGACATCGACATGGTCAACCTCACCGGCAACGGATACCCGCAGTACCGCGGCGGACCGATGTTCTATGCGGACAGCGTGGGATTGGACAAGGTGCTGGGCGCGATCCAGCACTTCCAGAAGGGCTACCAGGCTTGTCCGCCTGGCAAAGGAAGGCAAGCGATTCAACGGCTGATATGCGCGCCCCGAAATACGAAGTTGCTTCGATGCTGAAGTCTCTTCCGCAAAACAGCAGCTTCGAGGACATTCAATACCACCTCTATGTCCTCCAAAAAATCAGACGCGGTCTCGATCGCGCCGAACGCGAAGGCGTCGTCTCTCACATGGACGCCAAGGCTTCCTTCAAAAGTACACTCTTAAGCCATCCAGATTGAGGAGGCGGTAATGACCGAAGCAGTGATCGTTTCCACCGCGCGCACGCCGCTCTGCAAGAGCTGGAAGGGCGCGCTCAACATGACGCACGGCGCGAAGATGGGCGGGCACGTGGTGCACGCGGCGCTCGAGAGAGCCAAAGTCGACGCCGACGAGGTCGAGGACGTGATCATCGGCTGCGCCAACCCGGAGGGCGGCACCGGCTGGAACATCGCGCGCCAGATCGCGGTGCGCGCCGGCTGCCCGGTGACGGTGCCCGGCATGACGGTGAACCGCTTCTGCTCCTCGGGCCTGCAGACCATCGCGCTCGCCGCGCAGCGCGTGCTCGCGGGCGAAGGCGAGCTCTACGTTGCGGGCGGCGTCGAGTCGATCTCGCTGGTGCAGAACGAGATGAACAAGCACCACTTCCAGGATGAGTGGCTGCACCGGCACAAGTCCGAGATCTACTGGCCGATGCTGCAGACCGCGGAGTACGTCGCGCGCAAGTACGAGATCACGCGCGAGGACCAGGACCGCTACGGCGTGCAGAGCCAGAGCCGCGCGGCCAAGGCGCGCGCGGAGGGCAAGTTCAAGGACGAGATCGCGCCGATCACTGTGAAGCAGAAGGTGGTCGACAAGACGACCGGCCACGAGACCATGCGCGAAACCATCGCCTCGGAGGACGAGGGCATCCGCGCCGATACCACCTACGAGGGCGTGTCGCAGATCAAGCCGGCGATCGAGGGCGGTGTCATCGCCGCCGGCAATGCGAGCCAGTTCTCCGACGGCGCCTCCGCGGCTGTCGTCATGAGCGACAAGGAAGCGGCCAAGCGCGGCCTCAAGCCGCTCGGCATCTTCCGCGGCTTCGCCGTCGCCGGCTGCGATCCGCGCGAGATGGGCATCGGCCCGGTGTTCGCGGTGCCGAAGCTCCTCGAGCAGACCGGGAAGAAGGCTGCCGACATCGATCTCTGGGAACTCAATGAAGCGTTCGCGGTGCAGGTGATCTACTGCCGCGACCGCATCGGCATCCCGAACGAGCGCTTGAACGTCAACGGCGGCGCGATCGCGCTCGGCCATCCCTACGGCATGTCCAGCGCGCGCCTCGTGGGCCGCGCGCTGATCGAGGGCAAGCGCCGCCGTGCCAAGCTGGTCGTGGTGACCATGTGCATCGGCGGCGGCATGGGTGCCGCCGGGATGTTCGAAGTCGTGTAGTCAACCGCAAGGTCAATCGAGGGAGGGGACCATGAAACGCGTTACTGCACTTGCACTCGCGTCGTTCGTGTCATTCACCGCCGCAAGCGGCGCTGCGCTCGCCCAGTCGGCGAAAACGCTCGTCGGAGCCTGGACGCTGGTCGATGTCGGCGACGTCTACGGCAAGAACCCGAAGGGGAGCCTGATCTTCGATGCGAGCGGCCGCTATGCGCTCACCATCACCCGCTCCGACCTGCCGAAGTTCGCTGGCAACAGCCGCGTCAAGGGCACGCCGGAGGAGAACAAGGCGGTGGTCAACGGCAGCATCTCGCACTTCGGCCGCTATGAAGTGAAGGACAAGACGCTCATCATGAAGATCGAGAGCAGCACGTTCCCGAACTGGAACGGCACCTCGCAGGAGCGTCCGCTCACCGTCGCCAAGGACGAGCTGCGCTACAAGGTGGCCACGCCGTCGGCCGGCCCGGGCACCGGCGCCAACGAGGTGGTGTGGAAACGCGCCAAGTAAGGATCGTCCTCGTCTGCCTTGCGCTGGCCGCGGCTGCGGCGGCGCAGGGGCAGACGTTTCCGACGAAGCCGATGCGCATCATCGCGCCGTATGCGCCGGGCGGCGCGAACGACCTGATGGCGCGCTACCTGTGCGAGCGCTTCCCGCAGTCGTTCGGCCAGCCCTGCGTCGTCGAGAACCGTACCGGCGCGGGCGGCATCATCGGCATCGATGCCGCGGCCAAGGCCGAGCCCGACGGGCACACGCTGGTCATGGTGCCGAACAACGTGGCGACCATTCCCTTCGTCTACGCGAAGGTGCCTTACGACACGCTGAAGGATCTCGCGCCGATCGGGCTGGTCGCGGGCACGCCGATCATGGTCGGCGCGCATCCCGGGTTTCCGGCGAAGAACTTCACCGAGCTCGTCTTCTATGCCAAGGCGCACAACGGGCAGGTGAACTTCACGAGCTGCGGCACGGCATCGCCGCAGCATCTGGCGGGCGAGATGCTCGCCGCGGAAGCCGGCTTCAAATGGACGCACGTGCCCTACAAAGGCTGCGGCGATGCGCTCACCGCGGTGCTCAGCGGCACCGTGCCGGTCTTCATCAGCACGGTCGCGCACTTCAACCCGCAGATCAAGAATGGCAAGCTGCGCGGCTACGCGGTGCTGAGCCCGGCGCGCAGCAACTTCGCGCCCGACTATCCGACCGCGGTGGAAGCGGGCTATGCCACACTGCAGTTCGACCTCTGGTTCGGCCTCATGACCTCGAGCCGCGTGCCGGCGCCGGTCCAGGCGCGACTCAACACGGAACTGAACAAGGTGCTGCAGGCGCCCGACCTGCGCGAAAAGCTGGCGCAGCAGTTCTACGAGCCGCTCGGCGGCACGCCCGAGCGCTTCGCCGCCGCGATCCGCGCCGACATGGACCGCTACGGCCGCGCCATCAAGGAAGCCGGCATCAAACCC
Organism: Betaproteobacteria bacterium; assembly: GCA_005888925.1. Lineage (GTDB taxonomy): Bacteria > Pseudomonadota > Gammaproteobacteria > Burkholderiales > SG8-39 > SCGC-AG-212-J23. The sequence goes on from VBCP01000503.1 coordinate 3,809, forward strand.
GAATAGTGCTGGTCCTGAGCAACGAAGAGATCGCGCGGCTCCTCACGATCGAGGAGTGCATGACCGCGCTTGAGCCGATGTACCGCGACGTAGCGGAGGAGCGCGTGCTGTTCTCGCCGCGCGTCGACAACATCGCGCCCAATCCGCATCCCGAGGCGTACTACGCCTTCAAGCACATGGGCGGCACCTGGCCGGCGCAGGGCGTGCAAGCGCTGCGCATCAACTCCGACGTTGTCACGCATCCGCTCGTGGCAGGCAAGCCGCGGCGTGTGAAGCAGCCCCTAGCTCCGGGGAGCAAAGGCGGCCGCTGGGTCGGCTTGGTGCTCCTCTTCAGCACCGAGACCGGCGCGCTGCTCGCGATGTTCCCGGACGGCGTCATGCAGCGCCTGCGGGTGGGCGCGACGAGCGGCCTGGGACTGAAGCACCTCGCGCGCGAGGACGCGCAGCGGCTCGCCCTCATCGGCAGCGGCTGGCAGGCGGGCACGCAGCTCGCCGCGGCGCTCACCGTGCGGCGCTTCCGCGAAGTGCGCGTCTACAGCCCGCGCCGCGAGACGCGCGAAGCCTTTGTGGCTGAGTCAAAAAAGATCCATCGGGTCGACATCGTGGCTGTGGATTCTGCGGAAGCCTGCGTCGACGGCGCCGACGTCATCGCCGCGGCGACCTCCTCGATGGTGCGCGTGATCGAGCCGCGCTGGCTCAAGCCCGGCGTGCACGTGAGCTGCATCAAGACGCAGGAGGTCGACGCCGAGGTGCTCGGCCGCTGCGACCGCGTGCTCTTCAGCAACCGCCGGCAGACCAAGCACCTGGACAACGCGATGAAGGACACGCCGAACCTCAAGGCCGAGAGCGGCCGCGGCTGGTGGAACGACGGAACGGTGCGGCTGGATCGCTTTCCCGATCTCGCCGATCTCCTCAGCGGCCGCGCGCAGGGGCGGCAAAGCGCGCAGGAAATCACCTGCTTCATGAACAACGTCGGCACCGGCCTGCAGTTCGCCGCCGCCGGCGCCTACGTGCTGAAGAAGGCGCGCGCACAGCGCGTCGGCACCGAACTCCCCGACGACTGGTTCTCCGAGGACGTCCATCCGTAGTCAGGCCGGACCCTGCGCTGCACGCCGTTGGCGTAACACTCGCGTACGCAAAATGGGCCTCGTCAACCAACGCGGGGAGGATGCGATGCAACCCGAAGAGCTGTACGACGACGGCCTGGATTTCGACGACGAAGAAGCTTTCGAGGCGGAAGACTGGGATGAAGAGACCCTCGGCTTCGAAGACGCCGAGCTCGACGCCGATTCCCTGGCCCGCGAAATCGGCCTCAGACCCTGATTTGATGTGCGAGGTCCGTTTCCGGCGCGGCCAGCGCGGCCGCGGCGGGCCCAGATAACGACTAGCGCACCGGCAGCGTAAAGCTGAAGGTCGAGCCTCTGCCGGGCACGCTCTCGAGGCGGATCTCGCCGCCGTGGAGCTCGACCAGCTTCTTGGTGAGC
>VBCP01000504.1:0-282 GCA_005888925.1 Betaproteobacteria bacterium
GGTCCCGTCCTGGAAACCGCCGAAGAAGAAAGGCTGAGCCGATGTGCGGCATCGTCGGCGCCGCCTCGCGGCGCGACATCGTTCCGATCCTGATCGAGGGACTGCGGCGGCTCGAATACCGCGGTTACGACTCGGCGGGCATCGCGGTGGTGAACGGCTCCAGCCTGAAACGCGTGCGCTCGGCCGGGCGCGTCGCCGAGCTGCAGGGCGCCTTTGCGCTCGCCGTGGTTTCGGCGCGCGATCCCGACGCCGTGGTCGTCGCGCGGCGCGGTCCGCCGCTCT
>VBCP01000504.1:352-1196 GCA_005888925.1 Betaproteobacteria bacterium
CTGCGGCGGCTCGAATACCGCGGTTACGACTCGGCGGGCATCGCGGTGGTGAACGGCTCCAGCCTGAAACGCGTGCGCTCGGCCGGGCGCGTCGCCGAGCTGCAGGGCGCCTTTGCGCTCGCCGTGGTTTCGGCGCGCGATCCCGACGCCGTGGTCGTCGCGCGGCGCGGTCCGCCGCTCTTGCTCGGGCTCGGCGAAGGCGAGAACTTCGCGGCATCGGACGTCTCGGCCGTGCTGCCGGTGACGCGCCGGGTGGTCTACCTCGAGGACGGCGACTGCGCCGAAATACGGCCGGACAGTTTTCGCGTCGTCGATGCGCGCGGTGCAGCGGTCGAGCGCGCGGTGCACGTCTCGGAAATGACCGACGAATCGGTGGCGCTAGGCCCCTATCGCCATTACATGCAGAAGGAGATCCACGAGCAGCCCGGCGCGCTCGCCAACACGCTTGAGGTGCTGGCCGGGGCCAGCTCGCTGCAGCCAGGCCTCTTCGGTGCCGAGGCGGAAAATGTGCTGCGCGCCGCGAGCTCCATCCATATCGTCGCCTGCGGCACGAGCTACCACGCCGCGCTCATCGGGCGTTACTGGCTCGAAGACATTGCCGGCATCCAAGGGGTTGCTCGTCACCATCTCGCAGTCCGGCGAAACGGCCGACACGCTCGCCGCCCTCGAGCACGCCAAATCGCTCGGCTACGGGGCGACGCTCGCGATCTGCAACGTGCCCGAAAGCTCTCTGGTGCGCGCCTCGCGCCTGCGCTACCTGACGCGCGCCGGCCCCGAGATCGGCGTCGCTTCCACCAAGGCGTTCACCACCCAGCTCGCCGCGCTGTTTTTGCTTTCGCTCGTG
>VBCP01000084.1 GCA_005888925.1 Betaproteobacteria bacterium
ACGATCATGCCGACGACCAGCGTGCCGGCGAGGCCGAGCGCCACGCCGAGCAGGTAGGAACCGGTCCACTTCGTCGCCGCGACCGCGAGGTAGGCGCCGACCATGTAGAGCGAGCCGTGCGCCAGGTTGATGAAGTTCATGATGCCGAAGACGAGCGTCAGCCCGGCGGCCATCAGGAACAGCATCACGCCGAACTGCAGGCCGTTCAGCGTCTGCTCGAAAAGCAGTGACCACATAAAAAAGGGCGCCCCTAGTGCGCCCTTTTAACCGAAAAACCGGCTCAAATCACCACTTCATCTTGCAGTCTTGGTAGTACGAGTCCTTGTGCTTCTCGAAGATGGTCTTCTGGATGTGCATCTCGATGTCGCCCGACTGCGTCTTCTCGGTCTTGAGCAGGTAGAAGTTCTGGATCGGATGGTGGTTCACGTTGTACTGGAACGGCCCGCGCAGCGAGTTGAAGTTCGCCTTGCGCATCGCCGCCACCATGCCCTTCACGTCCTTGAGGTCGCCCTTCACCGCGCGCACCGCGGAGTCGATCAGCAGGATGCTGTCGTAGGCCTGCGCGCCGTAGAACACCGGCAGCTTGCCGTACTTCTTCTTGTAGTCGGCGACGAAGCGGTTGTTCGCCGGATTCTTCAGGTCGGGGCTCCAGTAGCGCGTCTCGTAGATGCCGAGCGCCGCGTCCTTCACCGCCGGGATCGAGATCTCGTCCACCGTGTACACGGTGTAGAGCGGCAGCTGGCCGCGCAGGCCCGCCTGGTCGTACTGCTTGAGGAACTGGATGCCCATGCCGCCGGGCAGGAAGGCGAACACCGCCTTCGGGTTCTTCGAGCGCAGCTGCGTGATCTCGGCCTGGTAATCCTGCTGCCCGAGCTTGGTGTAGAGCTCCTCGACGATGTTGCCCTTGTAGTAGCGCTTGAGGCCGGTCACCATGTCCTTGCCGGCCTGGTAGTTCGGCGCGATGACGTAGATGTCGTTGACGCCGGAGTCCTGCAGGAACTTGCCCATCGCCTCGGGCGTCTGGTCGTTGTTCCACGAGGTCGAGAAGTAAAGCTCGTTGCACTGGCTGCCCGCGAGCGGGCTCGCGCCGGCATTGCTGCCGACCATGATATGGCCGGAGCCGGTGACCACGGGGACCACGGCCATCATCACGTTGGACCAGATGATCCCGGACATGAAGTCGACCTGGTGCTTCTTCAGCATTTCTTCGGCGACCTGCACGCCGACGTCGGGCTTGACCTGGTCGTCGCCGTAGAACATCTCGACCGGCAGTCCGCCGACCTTGCCGCCGAGGTGCTCGATCGCGAGCTCGACCGATTCCTTCATGTACTGGCCCATCACGCCCTGCGGGCCCGAGAACGTGCTGATGAAGCCGATCTTGACCTTCTGCTGAGCCGCGGCCGGCTGCGGTGTGATGAGAAATGCGGCGAACGCGCCGATCACGGCGCTCGCGAGCAGCGAACGGAATGCGCTACGCATGTTGATCTCCTCCTCCTGCAGTTTTTAATTTTCCTCTATGGCGGGCGAGTCTAGCACGCCAGATTCTTGCTGCGCTCCTGCTTGATGAAGGGCAGCGCGACGACCTTTGCGCCGATGCGCGCGACCGGCTCGTCGGAGAAACCGCCCCACTGGACCTGCACTTTATCGCCGGGTTGCAGCGCACGATCGAGGCGCGCGAGCGAGATCATGCGGCGCAGCGTCGGACTGTACGCATAGCCGGAAGCCCAGCCGCCCTGCAGTACTTTCAAAAACAAAACCCGGAACTGGCCATACGGCAGGTCGGGCGGCGGCGGCGCGGGCGCGTCGCGAAATTGCGCCGCGTAAAGCTCCGCCATGTCCTCGCTCGACCATTCGAGTCCCATCAGCCGGCGCTTCGGCCCTCCCGCATCCGCCTCGCGCGATAAAGCGTCGCGGCCGTGGAAGTCGCCTTTGCCGAGGTTGATGGTGTAAGCCCAGCCGAGCTCCGCGGGCGAGCAGAGCTGCTCGCCGATATCCCAGTCGATCGCCGCGAGCTCTTCGGGCGACATCCAGTGGCGCATCATGCGCCGCAGACCTTCGGGTGAGCCGCGCGCCGGCAGGAAATCGCGGATCACCGTGGCGATGCCGGTTTCGGTGTGGCCGATCAGCTGCGCCTTTAAGCCGAGCTCGCGCAGGCCGAAATCTTTCCCCACCTCGCGCAGCTTCCTCCAGAGTTCATGCGCGCGCCCAGTGTCGGTGCGCATCAGGAACTCATAGCCCACTTCGCCGGTGACGCCCTGGCGCGCGACTATGGTTTCCGTCCCCAATATTTGAGCCTTTCGGAAACGGGAGAAGCGCATCTCGCGCCAGGACTCGCCGGTGAGCGCCTCCAGCACATCGGTGGAGCGCGGACCCTGCAGCGCGTAGCAGGTGTAGTCCGGCGTCACGTCCTCCAGCTCGACCTTCGTCCCGCTGCGTTCGCGCAGGAACTCGAGCCATTTCAGCCCCGCCGACTGCGTGAAGAGGTACTCGTCCTCGGCGAGTTTGAGCGTCAGTCCCTCGATCGCCACCTTGCCGGCTTCATTCACCATCGGCGTATAGACGATCTGGCCGATCTGCTGCTTCGAGAGATCCTTGACCGTCGCGTAGTTCATGAGCCGGGCCGCATCGCGTCCGCGCACCCGGGTCTTGTTGAGCCAGCTCCAGTCGCCGATCACTGCCGTTTGGCGCAGCGCCTGGGACTCTTTCCACCAGCGCGTGTACTCGTAGGCCACGAGGTAGCCGGCGTTGATATGGCCCCAGATCTGGCTCGCGTTGGTCTCGGCCTGCGCCGGCGCTGCGGGCGAGCCGAAGTAGGGGCGCTCGACAAAGGCGAGCTTGCCAAGCTGCTGCGCCTTCTCGTACTGTTCGCGGAAGTCAGGCATCAGCCACTCCATGGAAGCCAAGCGCAGCATTATCGATTACCTCGCCGACCACGCGCGGCGCTCGCCCGATGCTGCCGTCGTTCACTACAAGGACCGGACGGTCAGCTTCCGCGAGCTGGAGGAGCGCAGTGCCCGCGCCCGCGGCGCGCTGACCGCGCTCGGCATCAAGCACGGCGATCGCGGTGGTTCCGTGCAGCACCATGCTGAAGCCCGCGGAGATCGAGTACATGCTGCAGGACAGCGGCGCGAAGCTGGTGATCGTCACGCCTGAGCACCTGGAGAACGCGCAGACGGCCAAAGCTTCGCACATCGTTGCGGCGCCGGATGAATTCAACCAGCTCCTCGACAAGGCCGAGCCGGCGCCGCTCGGCAAGTTCGATCGCGATACGCCTTGTCTGATTTTGTACACGTCCGGCAGCACGGGCTCGCCCAAGGGCGCCGTGCACCTGCACGACCATCTGCCCGAGACCATCGAGCGTGTCGCGCGCAAGGTCTATGAGCTCGGTCCCGACGACCGGATCTTCTCGTCCTCGCGGCTCTTCTTCGCCTACGGGCTCGGCAACAGCTTCTCTTTTCCGATCGGCATGGGCTGCTCGGTGATCCTCTGCAGCGAGCGCCCGACGCCGCCGCTCATTGCCGATCTTTTCAAGCGCCATAAGCCCACGGTGTTCTTTGCCGTGCCGGCGGTGTTCCGGGGGCTGGTCGAATACGCACGCCAGGGCAACAAGCTCGAGACGGGATCGATCAAATTCTGTTCGCCTACGGCCTCGGCAACAGCTTCTCCTTCCCGATCGGCATGGGCTGCTCGGTGATCCTGTGCAGCGAGCGGCCGACGCCGCCGCTGATCGCCGAGCTCTTCAAGCGCTACCGGCCGACGGTGTTCTTTGCCGTGCCGGCGGTGTTCCGTGGGCTGGTCGAATTCGCGCGCCAGGGCAACAAGCTCGAGACCGGCTCGATCAAGTTCTGCGTCTCGGCGGGCGAAGTGCTGCCGGTCGCGACCTGGAACGAGTGGAAGGAAGTGAGCGGCGTGGAGATCATCGAGACCATCGGCACGACCGAGCTCCTGCACGCCTTCATCCACAACTTCCGCGGCCGCAACCGGCCGGGCAGCTCGGGCATCCCGCTGGAGGGCTACCAGATCCACCTCACCGACCAGGATGGGAAAGTGGTGGAAGGCGCCGGGCGCGGCAATCTGCATGTGAAGGGGC
>VBCP01000505.1 GCA_005888925.1 Betaproteobacteria bacterium
CGAGCTCCCAGTTGGCGAACTTGTAGCCGGGAACCGGATCCATCTCCATGTCCACGGTGAGCAGATAATCGCAGGCGTGCGCGCCATGCGCGGCGATATCCTCGACGAACATCTCCGCGTCGAAGCGCTTCCCGAGCAGCCGTCCGTAGTGATCGGTAAATCCTACAATCACGGTCTCGATCTCGCCCTTGGCGACGAGATCGCGCAGCGCCTCGAGTGACAGCAGACCGCGCGCGCTTGCTTTTTCCTGACCCATCCTGACTCCGAATCTATTGACAAAGCGCCGAGCGTTCTACCGCGGCAGCACGGTCGCGCAGCTCGCAATCCTTGTTAGAATTTCCGCCGCAAGAACAATACGCTGTTCCACGCGCGATTTAGGGGGGGAAGCATGTCTGGACGAGCGCTCGCGCTCGCATTCCTGGCGTTCGCAGTTGCCGGTGGCGGGGCCGTTGCCGCGCCATTCGCGGAGGGCTACCGCAAGTGCGAGAAGTGCCACGAAGCCGAGGTCGAGGTCTGGAAGCAGACCGAGCATTTCAAGTCGTTCCAGACGGTCCACCGCAAGGAGGAAGCCAAGACGATTCTCGACGCCGCGGCGGTGGTGCGAGCATGCGCCAGAACGCCAACTGCGTGCTCTGCCACTACACCGAGACACAGAGCTCGCCCACCGCGAAGCCCCAGGTCGCTTCCGGTCCGTCGTGCGAGAGCTGCCATGGTCCATCCTCGGACTGGCGCGATGTGCACAACTTCTACGGCAACGGCATAGAGGATCCGGCGAAGGAGCCGGCGGCGAACAAGACGAAGCGCCTCGCCGAGGCGCGCAAGGCCGGGATGATCTGGTCGTTCATGACCTACGACATCGCGGCGAACTGCAACGAGTGCCACGGCCTCGCGCATCCCAAGCTCGGCGGCGACGTGCTGGCGAAGATGCTCGATGCCGGGCATCCGAGCGAGCCCGATTTCGAGCTCGCGCGCTATTCGCAGGGGACCGTGCGCCACCGCTTCTACCCGCCCGATTACGGCAAGAATGCCGAGATGTCCGCGGCGGAGCTGGCGCGGCTGTTCGTCGTCGGCCAGGCGGCCAAGCTCGTCTCGGCCACCGCCGCGGCGGCGAAGTCGAGCCATCCGAAGTACAGCGGCCTGCAGAAGAAGCGCGCGCAGGAAGCGCGCAGCGCGCTCCAGGCGGTGGCCGATGTGCCGGAGGTGGCGACGCTGCTGCAGCAACCGACGCCCGATAACGCACGCAAGCTCGCAGACGCACTGAAGAACCGGGACGTAAGCGCCAAGGTCAAGGCGCTGTTGCCGGCGAAGCCGAGCTACAAGTAAGGCAGCCATGAGCGACGCGCAGCTCATGCAGCGTCCCAGGCGCTGGGACGCGCCCTTCGACCCGCAGATGTCGGAGAGCGACGTCGACGCGCTGCTCGCGCGGCCCGAGTTCACCGCGATCAACCTTGCGCGCTTCCCGAGCGCGGCGCCGCTGCGCGGCATTGTGCGCAACGACTGCCGCATCACGACTTACGCGGCCGGCGAAATCATCGTGCGCGAAGGCGATTACGGCAATTCGGCCTTCCTCGTGCTCGACGGCGCGGTGCGGGTAGTCCTGCCTCCCGGGCTGCCGCAGAACGTGCTCGGGCGCGCCACCGAGAAGAAACGCGGCCTGATGGACATGCTGTCGGACGCGCTCGCGCGCCAACCCATCGCGGAGATGCGCGATACCGCGCTGTATCGCGATGCGGTCGCGCGCACCAACAGCCGCGGCGAACAGCGCGCGTCGCTGCTCAATGTTCCGAATCCGGCAGCGCTGTTTGGCGCGGGCGTCGATCTTTCCGCCGTGAGCGGCCGCGTACCGCCTCTCCTGCCGGCCTTCAAGACTGCCGTGCTGCCGCCGGGGTCGCTGTTCGGCGAGATCGCGGCGCTCGGCCGCGTGCAGCGCACCGCGACGGTCTACGCCGAGGCGGAATGCCGGGTGCTCGAGATGCGCTGGCAGGCGCTGCGCGACATCAAGAACCGCGATGATCTGTGGCGCCAGCGCATCGAGCAGGGCTACCGCGACAACCAGCTGCGCACGCACCTGCTCGAGCACCCTCTGCTCGCGGGTCTCGACCCGAAAGCGCTGCAGACCGTTGCGGCGCGAACGCTGTTCGAGACCTACGGCTCGTTCGAATGGTACGTGGAGTACAAGAGCGGCAGCGGCGAGCCGCCTGCCGAGCCGGCGGTCGCGGCAGAGGGCGACTATCCCGACGGCCTGCTGCTCGTGATCGGCGGCTTCGGCCGCGTCTCGACCGGGCTGGGCCATGGTGCACGCACCCTGACGTACCTGCGCAACGGCGATCACTTCGGCCTCGACGAGCTCTACGAAGCGTGGAAGGGCGGTGAGGACTGCCCCTACGAGACCAGCCTGAGCGCGCTCGGCTATCTGCACGTACTGCGCATTCCGTTTTCCGTGCTGGCCGAGCTCGTGTTCCCGCGCATCACCCCGCCGCCGTCACGGCTGAGCGATGCGGCCGCGCGGCCGATCGCGCAGGACGCATTCCTCGAATGGGCGGTGGACAAGCGCTACATCAACGGCACGCAGGCGATGCTGATCGACCTGGAGCGCTGCGTGCGCTGCGACGACTGCGTGCGCGCTTGCTCGGATACGCATGGCGGCAATCCGCGCTTCATCCGGCAGGGCGAGGCGATGGGCAAGTGGCTGGTCGCCAACGCCTGCATGCACTGCGTCGACCCGGTATGCATGATCGGCTGCCCCACGGGAGCGATTCACCGCAGCCGCGAGGGCGGCGCCGTCGTCATCAACGACCTCACCTGCATCGGCTGCGGCACCTGCGCCAACGCCTGTCCCTACGACAACATCCGGCTGGTGCCGATTCGCGAGCGCGACGGCAGACAGGTCCTCGACCCCGCCTCGCGCGAGCCGATCCTGAAGGCGACGAAGTGCGACCTTTGCAGCACTCTGCCCGCCGGCCCTTCGTGCGAGCGCGCCTGCGCGCACGGCGCGCTGCGCCGCGTGGACATCCAGTCGCTCATCACGCAGGCCGAAGAGCTCGGCCGCTGAGAGCGCCCCCGAAATGGCAATCCTGCGCGCATCGGTACTGAGAAACCGGCTGGTTCTGCGCATCGGCCGGGAATGGGCGCAGCTCGCCCTCTTCTGGGCGATCGGTATCGCCGGGTGGCTGCTGGTGGCCCTCGCCGCGTGGCGCGCCGAGCGCAGCCTGCGCGAGGGGGCGCTCGTCACCGGGTATGCGCTCCTCGCGATGATGCTGGCGCTCGCCATGTTCAATCTCAAGAAGCGGCTGGTCGCTCTGCCGCTCAGCACGGCGCGCGCCTGGATGATGGCGCATCTCGTCATCGGCACGCTCGGTTTTCCGCTGTACCTGCAGCATGCCGGCGGCTTGTGGCCCGGGGGACACTACGAGCGGGCGCTCGCGCTGTGCTTCTACACGGTGATGCTCTCCGGCATCGCGGGCTACGTCCTGCAGCGCTTGCTGCCCAGACGCCTGACTCACCTCGAGGGCGAAGTGATCTACGAGAGAATCCCGAGCGAGGTCTTCACGCTGCGTGAGCGCGTCGAGGCGCTGGTGCTGAAGGGCGTTCAGGACGCCGGCGCGGACACGCTGGGGCGCTATTACCTCGAGTCGCTGCACTGGTTTTTCCGCCGGCCGAGATTCTTCCTCAGCCATCTCTTCGGCAGCGCGCGCGGCGCGCGCTGGATCCGCGGGCACGTCGGCGCGCTGCGGCGCTATCTGAACGAAACGGAGCGCGCCGCGCTCGACCAGATCGAGAGCCTCGCGCTCAGGAAGAACCAGCTCGACGCGCACTACGCATTGCAGAGCGTGCTCAAGCTGTGGCTGTTCGTGCATATCCCCTCGGCGGTGCTGCTGATCGTGCTCGCGTTCTGGCACCTGCTGGTCGTGAACATCTACTCGCGGTGAGCACCGGCCGCCGCCCGGGTCACGACGCCGCGGCCTATGAAAGGCCGGCGCAGCCGTATCTCTGCGGCCGCACCAGCCTGTGGCGCAAGGCCTGCTGGCAGGGGCCGGGCGCGCTCGGCGAGTGCGGCGGGGCTTTCGAATGCATCCCGGTGCGCTCGGGCGACCGCTGGGAATGCCGGCGTCCCAAGCAGGCGGGCGGGCGCTGCAGCGCCGGCCCGCTGCCGAACGGCTGCTGCTCGCACCGTCACGCGCCCTGCGCGCCGGTCACCGGCCTGCGGCGCCTGCGCGCCCGCGTTTCGCTCGTGGCGCTGCTTGCTCTCGTCGTCGTGCTGATCATCGGCCCGGACCCCACCGCGCGCACGGCGGTGAATTCCGCGGCGCTCGACGCGGGAAGGCTCTCGAGCGTGCACGCCGGCTTTACCCGCGAGCAGGGCTGCGCCGCCTGCCATGCCAGCCATGGCAAGGACGCCTGGGGATGGTTCAGCGCCGCCTTCCGCAGCAACGATCCCAGCACCGGCTGCGTCCAGTGCCACGGCTTCGCCGGAGAGACGATGCGCGCGCACAACGCGGTGCCAGCGAAGCGCGGCGACGCGGCCGAGGTGTCCTGCGTGCGCTGCCATACCGAGCACCAGGGCGCCGAGGTGAAGCTCGCGCGCGTGCGCGACCAGGTGTGCGCGAATTGCCACGAGAAGTCGTTCTCCGATTTCCCCGCGGGGCACCCGCAGTTCGCGGCGCGCTACCCGTACGCAAAGCCGGGCGCGATCAACTTCGACCATGCGAAGCACGTCAACCAGTATTTCGCCGACGCGAAGTACGCCCGCCGCTCGCCGAAGTTCGCCGCTGCGGCGCGCACCCAATGCACGGCCTGCCACGAAGTGGAAAGCGCGACCCGCGAGGTGCGTCCCAAGCCCTATGCCGAGGTCTGCGCCGGCTGCCACGAGGCGCAGATCCAGAAGGCGCGGCTCGTGCTGCTCGAGCCCGAGCGCTTGACCCCGGCGGCGTCGGTGCTCCTCGGCATGCCGAAGGACGCCGACGAGGCCGACGCCGGCAAGCGGCTCGCGAAACTGTGGGACGCCATGTCGCGCAGCGGCACCGAGGCGCTGGGCGAGCTCGTCGGCGGCCGCGACGCCGACGCCAGGAAGCGCGCGGCAGGGCTGTTCGACGGGCTCGCCGTGGCGACCGCGCAATCGGCCGGCGCGACCTGGAGCTCGCGCAAGACCCTGCGGCCGGTCGATGAGGATGCGCCAGCGGGATGGAACGCCGGCGAAACCTCCGATGGCCAGGCGCTCTTCTACCGGCCGCGCGGGCACGCCGACCCGGTGGTCCGCGCCTGGCTCGAATACCTGCGCACCGGCACCAAAGGCGGCGATGAGCTGCGCACGCAGATCGCGGCCGACGCCCTGGACCAGTTCCTGGACAAGGACACGGGGCCGGGCGCGTGCGGCACCTGTCACGCTGCGGCGCTGCGCAGTGCGGCGCCCGACAAGCTCGAGAGTGCCTGGAAGTATGCCGCGAGCGAGACGCGGCCTTTCATCCGCTATAGCCACGCGCCGCACCTCGAGCTGCTCGATCCGGCGGCGGGCTGCCGCAGCTGCCACGAGCTCAATGCGTCGGCGCGCTACGCGAAATACCACGCCGCCTCGAACCCCAAGCCCGCGGCCTACGAGAGCAATTTCGCAAGCATGAAAAAGCAGACCTGCGCGGCCTGCCACCGCGAAGGCTATGTCGATTCGGCCTGCCAGGTCTGCCACAGCTATCACGCCGGTCACGAGCTGAAGCTCGGATTCCGCCAAAAAGACTCCAAGGGAGCGCCCAACAAGTGAACCACAGCCTCTGGGTTTTCTTGCTTTGCCTGGTCTTGCTGCCGCTCGACGAGACGCTCGCGCAGCGTCGCGGTCGCGGTGCGCCCCCGGCCGAGGAGGCGCCGGCGGCAGATGAGGCTCCGGCGGCGCCCGTGCCCGGGCGCCGGGGCGCGCCGCCCGCAGCGCCCAAGCCCGCCGCCGATCCGCACGCGCGTGTCTATGCGAACGATCCGTACCCGGGCGCCGCCCAATGCGCGGCCTGCCATGAGCAGATCTACGAGGAGTGGCGCGCTTCGAACCACGCTTACGCGGGCATCTCGCCGATGTTCCACAAGTTCGAGCAGAAGATCAGCGATCTCGCGCCGAGCATCGGCACGTTCTGCGTGCGCTGCCACATGGGCGTGGGCACCACCCTCAACGAGCCGCGCGAAGCGCCGCTGTGGGCCCGCGCCCAGGTCTCGCGCGAGGGCGTCACCTGCGTCAGCTGCCATCGGGTGAGCGAGGAGTACGGCAAGGTGAACGGCGAGCGGCGCATCGTGCCGGGCTCGATCTACCAGCCGGTGTACGGCCCGTTCGGCGGCGACGGCGTCGCCGAGGCGGTGAAGAACCGCGCGCGCCATCGCGTCGCGACCAGCGACCAGGAAGCGGCCCGCGCCCAGCCGATTCACGCCGCGGCGATCAAGTTCGAGCAGATCTCGCAATCGCAGTTCTGCGTCTCCTGCCACCAGGTGGCGGTGAACCTCGGCATCAAGCTCGAGGTCGTGTGGGACCAATACCGCGCCTCGCCCGCGCATGCGAACGGCGTGAGCTGCCAGCAATGCCACATGGGAAGCGTGCCCGGCAAAGCCGAGGGCTACGCCACCGGGCCGGTCGCCGAAGCCATGACCGGCGGGCGCGCCCTCAACCCGAACCGCAAGCGCTCGAACCATGCCTTCTACGGCCCGGGCTATCCGATCGCCCATCCGGGCATCTTCCCGCACAACAAGGACGCCCCGGAGGACTGGACGGTCGAGCGCTGGCTGAAATTCGACTACCGCGCGAAGTGGGGCAGCGACGAGTTCGAGCGCGAGATCTCCTCGGGCCGGCGCAAGGTGAATTTCCCGCCCGAGTGGGCCGACGCCGGCGACCGCGCGCAGGCCTGGAGCATCGTCAGCTCCAACCTCGAGAAGATCAGCGAGAAAAAGAAGCAGCGCCAGCAGGTGATGGAGAACGGCTCGCGCATCGACGGCCCGTTCTTCCGCTCCGATCCGCGGGCCGGCGCGTCGCTGCGCTTTTCCTACCGCGTGACCAACACCGACGACGGCCACAGCCTGCCGTCGGGCTCGCTCGGCGCGCAGCCCGAGATCTGGCTGAACGTCGTGCTCACCGGACCGGACGGCAAGCGCGTGTGGGAAAGCGGCTACCTCGACAGCATCGGCGACATGGCCGACCTGCATTCGCTCGACGTGCGCGCCGGCAAGCTGCCGCTCGACTCGCAGCTGTTCAACCTGCAGACCAAGTTCCTGACGACCAACGTCAAGGGCACCGATCGCGAGATGTACCTGCCGGTGAATTTCGACATCGACCCGCTGCCGTTCCTGCGCCCGCCGGGCCAGCCGGTGAGCGTGATGAACCATCCGCCGTTCGTGCGCATGGAGAGCCGCTCGCTGCCGCCGCTGGGCAGCCGCAGCGCGAGCTACTCGGTGCCGGCATCGGCGATGGCGCAGCCCGGGCGCTACCAGCTGTCCGTGCGCCTGCGCAGCCGCGCCGAGCCGATCTACTTCATGCGCTTCGTCGGCGCGACCGGCGACATGGAACAGGCGATGAACGAGTGGATGCTCGACATGCATCCGTACACGGTCGAGTTCGAGGTGAAGCGATGACGCGCCTTGCGACCGCCGTCGCGCTTGCCCTCGCGGCGCAGGTCCCTGCGTTTGCCGCCGACCCGCAGCCGAACATGTCGCCCGAGGCACGCCCGGTACCCTACGATCCGCGCGGTTTCGCGCCGGATCCGAGCTATGCCGACAAGCCCTATGACATCGGCGAGCAGTTGCGCATCTACGGGGGCAAGTCGCAGGTCCCGAATCCGCGGCCGATGCTCGAGCTCGGCCGGCCGATGTACCAGAGCGGACCGCTGCAGCCGTCCGGGACCGGCTTCGGCAGCAAGAATCCCACCGCGCAGGCGTTCTCGATCTACGGCGACTGGCGCACCGGTGTCGCGCGCAACAACAACGGCGCCGGCCCGACCAATGTGCTCGCCACGCGGCTCAACCTCGACATGGACTGGAAGCTGACCGCCACGGAGCGCGTGCATGCCTTCCTCCGGCCCCTCGACCACAACACGGAGTTCACGCGCTGCGAGCGCGGCCCCGGCTTCGAAG
>VBCP01000506.1 GCA_005888925.1 Betaproteobacteria bacterium
CGAGCCCATCGCGGAGAGCCCGAGCCATAGCAGTTGGTCGGAAAGCGCTACCGGACCCACCCGTGCGGGCTTTTCGCCTCGCTCGGTGACGCCGTTGGCGGACATCAGGCCGACCGCGGCGCACAGCACCGCAAAGCCGCCATAGACGAACGACCAGCTCCAGCCGAGCTGCCGCAGATCGAACACCGGCTCGAACAGCAGCGGAAATCCAAGCAGCGCCAGCAGCGAGGCGAAGTTGGACAGCGCGAACAGGCGATAGGGCACGGCGCTCTGGAAGCGGCGCCAGTACCACGCCTGCAATAGGGGCGTCGTGGTCGACAGCAGGAAGTACGGCAGCCCGATCGTCGCGACGAGCAACAGCAGGATGCGCAGCACCGGCTCCTCGTTGCCCTGCGGCTTCCACGAGCTCGAGGCGATGATCGGCAGGCAGGCGAGCGATACCGCGAGCAGCGCCACGTGCAAATAGGCCTGCCGGCGCGGCCCGAGCCGCGTGGTCCAGTCCGCGTAGGCGTATCCCGCGAGCAGCACGCTCTGGAAGAACACCAGGCAGGTGGTCCACACCCCCGCCGAGCCGCCGAACCACGGCAGGATCTGCTTGGCGATGATCGGCTGCACCAGGAACAGCAGGAACGACGAAAGGAAGATCGTCGCCGCGTACGGCGCAACCACCACGAACGGGGTGCGGATTACCTGAGTACGGATTTGAGGGTCCTGCCCATCTCGGCCGGATTGCGGGTGGTCTTGATGCCGCACTCTTCCATCACGGCCAGCTTCTCCTGGGCAGTGCCCTTGCCGCCGGAAATGATCGCCCCGGCGTGGCCCATGCGCTTGCCCGGCGGCGCGGTAACCCCGGCGATGAAGCCCACGACGGGCTTCTTCATGTGATCTTTGACCCAGCGGGCCGCATTTTCTTCATCGCTGCCGCCGATTTCGCCCACCATGATTACCGCTTCGGTCTTCGGATCGTCGTTGAACATCCTAAGAACGTCGATGTGCTTCAGTCCGTTGACCGGGTCGCCGCCGATGCCGACACAGGATGACTGTCCGAGGCCGAGCTCGGTGAGCTGCCCGACCGCTTCATAAGTGAGCGTCCCCGAGCGCGACACCACACCGACCGGCCCCCTCTTATGGATGTGGCCGGGCATGATGCCGATCTTGAGCTCGTCGGGCGTGATCACACCCGGGCAATTGGGACCGACGAGCAGCGTGCGCCGGCCCCTCATCCGGTGCTTGGTGCGCACCATGTCCCGCACCGGGATGCCCTCGGTGATGCAGATCACGAGATCGAGGTCCGCGTCGACCGCCTCCTCGATCGCCGCCGCCGCGAAGGGCGGCGGCACGTAGATCACCGAGACGTTGGCGCCGGTCGCCTTCTTGGCGTCGGCCACCGTGCCGTAGATCGGGATTCCCTCGAAGTCCTCGCCGGCCTTCTTGGGATTGACGCCGGCGACGTAGCACGCCTTGCCGTTGGCATAGGCGCGGCTCATCTGCGTATGGAACTGGCCGGTCTTGCCGGTGATCCCCTGAGTCATTACCCGCGTGTTCTTGTCGATGAGGATGCTCATTTGCGCTTCTTCTTCTTTGCCTTCTTCGCTCGTTTCTTCGGCGCCTTGCGAGCCCGCTTCTTCGGCTTGGCCTTCGGCTTCGGCTTCGGTTTGGTCTTCTTCCCCTTGACCGCCGCGACCACCTTCTTGCCTGCATCTCCCATGTTGTCCGCCGAGATGATCGGCAGCCCGGAGTCTTTGAGGATTTTCTTCCCCAGGTCCTCGTTGGTGCCCTTCATGCGCACCACCAGCGGCACGGAAAGCTTCACCTCGCGCGCGGCGGCGACGATGCCCGTTGCGATGGTGTCGCATTTCATGATGCCGCCGAAGATGTTGACGAGGATCGCCTTCACCTTCTTGTTCGACAGCATGATCTTGAACGCCGCGGTCACCTTCTCCGCGGTGGCGCCGCCGCCGACGTCCAGGAAGTTCGCCGGCGAGCCGCCGAAGAGCTTGATCGTGTCCATGGTCGCCATGGCGAGGCCCGCGCCGTTCACCATGCACGCGATGTTGCCGTCGAGCGAGATGTAGTTCAGGTCGTACTTCGACGCCTCGATCTCGAGCGGGTCCTCTTCATCGAGGTCGCGCATCGCGACCTCCTCGGGATGCCGGAAGAGCGCGTTGTCGTCGAAGTTGAGCTTGGCATCCAGCGCGATGACGCGATTGTCGCCCGTCAGGACGAGGGGATTGATCTCGGCGAGCGAGGCATCGGTGGCGTCGAAGCATTTGTAGAGCGCCTTGAACATCGCGCGGCCCTCGGCGAGCGCCGATTGCGGGATGCCGATGCCGAGCGCGATCTCGTCGGCGTCGGTGTCGGAGAGACCCTGCGCCGGGTCGATGAACACCTTGCGGATCTTCTCCGGCGTCTTGGCGGCGACCTCCTCGATGTCCATGCCGCCCTCGGACGAGGCCATCAGCACGACTTTCTGCGTGCCGCGGTCGACCACCATGCCGGCGTACGTCTCCTTCTTGATGTCGGCGCCCTCTTCGATCAGGAGGCGCCGCACCTTCTGGCCCTCGGGCCCGGTCTGATGGGTTTTCAATTGCATTCCCAGAATGCGGGAAGCGTGCTGGCGCACCTCGTCGATCGATTTCGCCACCTTGACGCCGCCGCCCTTGCCGCGGCCGCCGGCATGGATCTGCGCCTTCACGACCCAGACCTTGCCGCCGAGCTTTTTCGCGACGTCGACGGCTTCGTCGACGCTCATCGCCGGAAAGCCGCGCGGCGTCGGCATGCCGTACTCGCGGAAGATCTGCTTGCCCTGGTACTCGTGGATTTTCATGCCGCCTTGCCTTTAAACCACTTCGGATACCAGAGCTTGACGGTCTCGCCGCTCGTCTGGAGGGCGTGGCACTGGTCGAGCTGGAACGGCTTCGCGCCGTCGTCGCGCTCTTCCTTCATCTCGCCGGCGAAGGTCTGGATCGCCGCGGTCGGCAGGCCGGCGAGCATCTCCGTCAGATGGGTGCAGCCCTTGATGCTGCCGAGCAGCTCCCAGGTCTTTTTGCGGAAGCCGCGCGTCAGATTGAGGCCGATCAGCTTGCGATAAGCGTCCGTGATGTTTTCGCAGCCGCCCGGATAAGGCACGGCGTCCATCGACGCCAGCGCGTCGATCACGGTGAAGTTGTGATCGATCGTCACGCGCAGCCACATGTCGTGGATCGGCTGGCCGGCGCGGCGCACGCCGGTCTTCAGCTGATAGTCGTGGTTCTTGGTGTCGGCGAGATGCGCTTCGATGTCCCAGTGTCCGTCGGCGCGCTTGTAGCCTTCGTAGCGCACGCGCCGCGTGTGGGTGAGCTCGCGCTCGACCTCGGAAACCGGGAGGGGCATGGGCGCGGATTCTAGCATCGCGCCCCTGCTAGAATTTTTCGGTGCGCCATGTGCTTGCACTCGATCAGGGCACGACCAGCTCGCGCGCGATACTCTTCGATGAGCACGGCGCGCCGGTCTCGGCTGCGCAGCGCGAATTCCGCCAGATCTATCCGCAGCCCGGCTGGGT
Organism: Betaproteobacteria bacterium; assembly: GCA_005888925.1. GTDB lineage: Bacteria > Pseudomonadota > Gammaproteobacteria > Burkholderiales > SG8-39 > SCGC-AG-212-J23. The sequence goes on from VBCP01000506.1 coordinate 3,542, forward strand.
CGAGCATGATCCGCGCGAGATCTTCAGCACGCAGCGCGAGACGGCGCGCGAGGCGGTGCGCAAGGCGAAGGTCGCGCTGAAAGACATCATGGCGGTCGGCATCACCAACCAGCGCGAGACCACGCTCTTGTGGGATCGCCAGACCGGCGAGCCGCTGCACAACGCGATCGTCTGGCAGGACCGGCGCACGGCGGCGCTCTGCGCCGAGTTGAAGCAAGTCGGTGCGGAGAGCCTCGTCGCCGAGCGCACCGGCCTGGTGATCGATCCGTACTTCAGCGGCACCAAGCTCGCCTGGCTGCTCGACGAGATTCCCGGCGCGCGCGGCCGCGCCGAGCGCGGCGAGCTGGCGTTCGGCACCGTCGATACGTGGCTCGTCTGGCAGTTCACCGGCAACCGTACGCATGTGACCGATCCGTCGAACGCATCGCGCACCATGCTCTTCAACA
>VBCP01000507.1 GCA_005888925.1 Betaproteobacteria bacterium
CGACGTGAAGCAGACCGCCAACATGGTGCGCCAGCTCGTCAAGACGCGTGACCTGTTCATCGACGAGAAACTGAACCTCCTGGTGATGCGCGACACGCCCGAGGCGATCCGCATGGCGGAGAAGCTGATCGCCAACCAGGACAAGAGCGAGCCGGAAGTGATGCTGGAAGTCGAGGTGCTGGAAATCGCCACCAACCAGCTCACCGCCGCGGGCATCCAGTGGCCCACCCAGATCGGCGTCGGCCTGATGGGCGCCAAGGGCGTCGCCGGCCAGGTCACGGGCACCGAGGCGCGCCACCTGAACGGTGGCCTCGTCAACCTGACTGTGAGCGACCCGCTGATCGCGCTCAACCTGCGCCAGCAGGTCGGCCGCGCCAACATCCACGCCAATCCGCGCATCCGCGCGAAGAACCGCGAGAAGGCGCGCATCCACATCGGCGACAAGGTGCCGGTGATCACGACCACCGCGGGCGCCACGGGCTTCGTCTCCGAGTCGGTGAACTACCTCGATGTGGGCCTGAAGCTCGAGGTCGAGTCGCAGGTGTACCTCGACGACGATGTCGGCATCAAGGTCGGCCTCGAAGTGAGCAACATCGGCCAGCAGACCAAGACCACCTCGGGCACCGTCGCCTATACGGTCGGCACGCGCAACACCGCGACCACGCTCAGGCTGCACGACGGCGAGACGCAGGTGCTCGCGGGCCTCATCAGCAACGAGGACCGCAGGAGCTCGAGCCAGGTGCCGGGCCTTGCCGACCTGCCGGTCGCCGGGCGCCTGTTCCAGAACAAGGAAGACACGGCGAACAAGACCGAGGTGGTGCTGCTCATCACGCCCCACGTGATCCGCAACGTCGAGCGCTCCGAAGCGCGCCTGGAGGAGTTCAACTCCGGCACCGAGGCCGAAGTGGGCGGCACGTCGCTGTCGCTGCCGGCGGTGATTCCCAGCCCGGCTCCGGCCCCGGCGGCGCCGATTCAGGCGCCCGCGGCACCGCAGCCGCCGATTCCCTCGACCCTCGGCACGCCGGCGCCGGCGGCCGGCCCGCATCGATGAAAAGCAAAGGCTTCACCTTCATCGAGCTGATGATCACGGTGGCGATCGTGGCGCTGCTCGCCTCGATCGCACTGCCCCTCGCGGAAGTGACCGTGCAGCGCAACAAGGAGAAGGACTTCCGCCATGCGCTGCGCGAGATCCGCGAGGCGATCGACTCGTACAAGCACGCCGCCGACGAAGGCGCCATCGAGCGCAAGGCCGACGCGAGCGGGTATCCCGAGACGCTCGCCGTGCTGGTTGAGGGCGTGGCGGACAAGCGCAAGACCGACGGCACGAAGCTCTATTTCCTGCGCCGCGTGCCGGCCGACCCGCTCAGCGGCGAAGAGTGGGGCCTGCGCAGCTACGCGAGCCCCGCGACCGAGCCGCAGCCGGGCAAGGACGTGTTCGATGTTTATTCCCGCAGCCAGGAGAACGGGCTGAACGGGACCCCCTATAGGGAATGGTAATGAACCCGCTCAAAATGAAGGGCTTCACCCTGGTCGAGCTGATGGTGGTGCTCACCGTCATCGCGCTCCTGCTGTCGGTGGTCGTGCCCGACTACATCGGCAAGCTGCGCCGCGCCGAGGAGGCCGTGCTGCAGGAGAACCTCGCGCTGATGCGCTACTCGCTCGACAAGCACTACGCCGACACCGGCCGCTATCCCGCCTCGCTCGAGGACCTGGTCGCCAAGCACTACCTGCGCTCGATCCCGAAGGATCCGTTTACGCAGAGCGCCTCGACCTGGGTCCCGGTGCCGCCGCAGGACAC
>VBCP01000088.1 GCA_005888925.1 Betaproteobacteria bacterium
GACGTCTGGCTGCACAGCGCGCTGCGCGTGGCGCAGACCGTGAATCCCTATCTCGCGTGGGACGAGCTCGCACCGCTGTGGTCGCGCGTGCAGGTTGGGCGCTGCTTCTCCGGTCTGTACGATTTCCAGCGCCGCTGGCTGGCCCTGTTCCGTGCAGTCGCGGCGCGCGACGCGCCACGCATGGCCGAGCACGCCAGCGTGCTGCTCGCGACCCAGACCGATGTCGGCGCCGAGGCGCGCGAGTACCTGCTGGCCGCGGCGATGGCCGGCCATATTGCCGCCGGTAACCGCGAGGCGGCGCTAAACGCCTGGCAGGCGCACGGCGAGCGCGCCCGCACCTCGGCGAGCGCGGCGTTTCGCCTGCTGCGCTGCCACGCACGCGTGGCCGATTGCGCGCACGAATTCGGCGCTCAGGCGGCGCGCTGAGCGAACCGCACGACGCCTAACACATCGCGAACAAAGGCCTCGCGGTCAGTATGGGTGAAGTGTCCGTCGAGCAGGAGCTGCGACAGGCCGTGCACCAGCGACCACGCCGCAGCCGCCGCGAGCTCGGGGCGCGGCAGCTCCTTGAACGCTTCGATCAACGCCTGGTACGCGCCCTGCGCCGCGTTGCGGAGCTCCGGATACTTCGTCATCGGCACGAGGCCACCGAACATCAGCCGGAAGCGCTGCGGCTGCTGGAGCGCGAAGCGCACATACGCTTCGCCCATCTCGCGGCCGGGCTGCCCGCGCAGCCGCTCGCCGAGCATTGCGAAGCCCTCGGCGGCGAGCGCCGCGAGCAGCGCCTCACGGTCGGGGAAATGCCGGTACGGCGCGTTGTGCGAGACGCCGGCACGGCGCGCCGCTTCGCGCAGGCTGAGCGCGGCAAGGCCGCGCCGTTCGAGCGTCCTTCCCGCAGCGCGCAGCAGCGCGGCCGGCAGATCGCCGTGGTGGTATGTTGACATCGTCTACATATTATGAGAGCCTAATGTTGCTTCTGTCAACATGCCGCCACTCATCACCTCCCATGCTGCTTCCGCCGTTGCCGCGCTCGTCATCGGCGGCGCGGTGCTGCTGCGGCGTAAAGGCACCCCGAGCCACAAGGCGCTTGGCCGCACCTGGGTCGCGCTAATGGTGGCGGTAGCGCTCTCCTCGTTCTGGATCTTCGAGATCCGCCGCGGCGCCGGCCCCTCGTTCATTCACCTGCTCTCGGTGTGGACCCTGATTTCGCTCGCGCTCGCGGTCTGGTTCATCCGGCGCGGCAACGTGCGGGCGCACCGGGGCTTCATGATCGGCACCTTTATCGGCCTCGTCGCTGCCGGCCTCGGGGCGCTCGCGCCCGGACGCGCCCTCTACCGCTTGCTCTTCTTGGCGTAGGGGTTGCGCCCGGTGCGGAACTCGATCGCGAGCGGCGTGCCGATCAGCTTGAAGGCGTCGCGGAAATAGCCCTGGAGGTAGCGCTTGTAGGTCTCGGGCACGCGGTCGAGCGCATTGCCATGGATGATGATGCGCGGCGGGTTGATGCCCCCCTGGTGTGCGTAGCGCAGCTTCGGCCGGATCAGTCCCGTCTTGGGCGGCGATTGGCGCTCGACCGCCGCGAGCATCGCGCGCGTGACTTTCGGCGTGGAGAGCCGCGCCATGGCTGCCGCGTGCGCCACGTCGACGGAGCGCATCAGCGGGCCCAGGCCTTTGCCTTCGCGAGCGGAGATGAAGTGCGACTCGGCGAAGCCGAGAAATCCGAGCTTCCAGGCGAGCTCGCGCTTCATGCGCGCGCGCGCCTCCTTGTCCGCCGCGTCCCACTTGTTGACGGCGAGCACCACGGCGCGGCCGCGCTCGAGGATGTAGCCGGCGACGTGCGCGTCCTGCTCGGTGACGCCGTCGGCCGCGTCGACCAGCAGCACTGCCACGTTCGCCGCCTCGATCGCCTGCAGCGCCTTCACGATCGAGAAGAACTCGGGCGGGGTGCCAGTCTTGCCGCGGCGGCGCACGCCCGCCGTATCGATCAGCGTGTAGCGGCGCCCGGCGCGCTCGAAAGGTACCTCGATCGGATCGCGCGTCGTGCCGGGCTGGTCGAAAGCGATGACGCGCTCCTCGCCGACGAGCGCATTGATCAGCGTGGATTTGCCGACGTTCGGCCGTCCGACGATCGCGACGCGGGCGTGGCGCTCGGCTTCTTCGTCAGGCTCCACGTCCGCTGGAAACGGCGCGAGCGCGGCTTCCACCAGCTCGGAGACGCCCTCGCCATGCGCGGCAGAGATCGCCACCGGGGCGCCGATGCCGAGCTCGTGGAATTCGGCGGTCGCGGTGTCGGCCTGCATGCCTTCGGTTTTGTTGACCGCGAGCCAGACGTGCGCGTGCCGCCGCAGGCGCTCGGCGATGTCGCGGTCAGCAGGCGTGAGCCCGGCCCGGGCGTCGACGACGAATACCACGGCGTCGGCCTCGGCGATCGCCTGCTCCGCCTGGCGCGCCATCCGCACCGGCAGGCCGTCCTGCGCGCGCGGCTCGAAGCCGCCGGTGTCGATGGCGATGAAGCGGCGCCCGCCCGCGCGCCCTTCGCCGTAATGGCGGTCACGCGTCACGCCCGGCAGATCGTGCACGATGGCGTCGCGGCTGTGCGTGAGGCGGTTAAAGAGGGTCGATTTGCCGACGTTCGGTCGCCCGACCAGCGCGAGCACCGGCTTCACAGCGCTAGGGCATGCAATGCGCCGTTTTGCGTCTGTACCAGCAGCCCGCCGGGGATCGGCCTGGGCGCCGTGCGCACCGGCCCGCCCCCGGTCGCATAGCGCGCGACGAATGCCCCGGTATCGCGCGCGAGCAGATGGATGTAGCCCTCCAGGTCCCCCACCGCGATCAACTCGCCGAATGGCTGCGGCTGGGAGAGTTGCCGGTGCGCGAGCTTGTCCTGCTTCCACACCGAGCGGCCGTTGGAGCGGTCGAATGCCTGGACCGCGCCGCGATCGTCGCTCACGAAGGCGTAGCGCACGTCGAGGCTCACGCCGGTTAGCGAAGAGATGTCGCGCGCCCATACCTGGCGGCCGCTCGCCATCTCGTAGCAGCCGATGCGTCCCTGGTAGGTCACGGCGCAAACTTCGCGCCCCTGCACCGCGGGGTCGCCGACGACGTCGGCGACCCGTTCGAGCTCGGTGCCGCCCTTGGGGAGCGCCACGGTCGCTTCCCAGCGCACGCCGCCGTTCGAGAGCTGGATGGCGGCGAGCTTGCCCCCGGCGAAGCCGGCGAACGCGGTGTCGCCTTCGATGGTGACGCCGGCGGGCGCGCGGATGATCAGCGACGAGGGCGCGCGCTGATAGACCCAGCGCCGCTTGCCGTCCTGCGAGCCGAAGGCAAACACGCGGTTGTCGATGCTGCGCACCAGCACGAGACCGCTGCCGACCGCCGGCGCGGCGATCACTTCGCTCGAGACGCGCGCTGTCCAGCGGCGCTGGCCGTTCTCGGCGTCGAGCGCGATGACCTCGCCGTCCTCGTTCGCCACGGCGACTGTGCGGCCGTCGCTGCCGACGCCGCCCGAAAGCCGCGTACCGGCGGAAACGCTCCACAGCGTGCGGCCGTTCGCCGTTTCGAAGCGCGTCACGGTGCCATCGCGCGCCGCGGTATAGAGGGCGCCGTCGGCGAGCGCCGGCGCGAACACGAAACGATCGCCGTCACCGGCGTTCGCCGACCAAAGCACGCGCACCTGAGCTTCGTGCTCGAGCGGCGTCAGCTCGGCAGGTTTGGGCCCCGTGCTGGTCGAACACGCGCAGGCGAGCAAGGCCAGCGCAGCGGCCGCGTGGCGCACGCTCATCCGCCGAGCGCTTCGAGGCGCATGCGAACGCTCTCGCGAAACGCGGTATTCGCTGAACCCGCCTTGTCGAGCGCCAGGCGATAGGCGGCGCGCGCCTGCTCGGCCTGGTTCTTGGCCACCAGCACGTCGCCTTTGGCGGCCGCGTACTGGGCGTCGAAAGCCGCGCCGTGCTTTTCGTCCAGGAGCTTGAGCGCCTCGTCGTACGCCTTCTCGTCGAGCAGCACCGCCGCGAGGCGCAGCCGCGCGAGATCGCGGAAATCGTCGAGGCGGGCATGCTCGAGCACCCATTGCAGCTGCGCCTTGGCGCTCTTCAGGTCGTTGCGATCGAAGTAAAAGCGCGCCGCGGTGAGCGCGCCCATGGAGGCGTACAGCGTCCGCGGGTAGTTCTCGAGCAGCGCGCCGCTCGCATCGCGCAGCGCTTTGGCGTCGCCCGCCTGGGCCGCGCGCCCAAGGGTGTCGAACAGCGCGCCCGCCTGGGCGGCCTGGCTGCGCTCGTACCAGCGCCAGCCCTGCCAGGCGGCGAACGTCAGCGCCGCCGCCGTGATCGCCGCCACGATGAGCGAGCCGTACTGCTTCCACCACGCGTTCAGCTCGGCGAGCTGTTCCTGTTCTTCGAGATCGAGGGCCATCAGTGAGCCTTGGGATTGAGCATGTGCTTTATGCGAGCGGCGAGCTGGTCGAGCTGAACATCCGATTCGACTTGCGCGGCGAGGTCCTTGACCTTGACTGTACCGCGCGTGAACTCGTCCGGGCCAGCCGTGATGGCGATCCGGAAGCCTTTCTTATTGGCGTACTCGAACTGCTTGCCGATTTTCGCGCGCTCGAGATAGACCTCGGTATTGATGTCCTGCGCCCGCAGGCTCGCCGCGATGCGCAGGTAGCGCTCCAGCGAGTCGGGATCCAGGGTGGTGACGAGCACCTCGGCGGGGGTCCTGGCGATCGGTCGAAGTAGGTTCGCCTCCTTCAGCCTCGCAAAGAGGCGGCTCAGCCCGATCGAGATGCCGACGCCCGGCAGCCGGGTGTTCGTGAAATAGCTCGCCAGATCGTCGTAGCGGCCGCCGGAGCAGATGCTGCCGATGTCGGGGTGCTCGGTCAGCGTCGTCTCGTAGATGGTACCGGTGTAGTAGTCGAGGCCCCGCACGACGCTCAGATCGATGGCAAACGCCGTCTCGGGCACGCCGAACTGCCGGATGGCGCTCACCATCTTCCGCAGCTCGTCCAGTCCCTGCTCATACCGCTCGTTGCGGTAGGCAAGATCGGCCAGGAGCTCCAGCGTTTCATTCGTTTCCCGGCGTGAAGCGATGACGCGATACAGCTCGCCCGCGGCCTTTGCGGACAGGCCCTGCCGCTCGAGCTCCGCCAGGATGCTGCGCTCGTCTTCCTTGTCGATCTTGTCGAGCGCGCGAAGCACGATCGTAGCAGCGTCGTCTGAAACATCGAAGTGGCGCAGGATGCCTTTCAGTACTTTCCGGTTGTTGATGCGGATGCGGAATGCGCCGATCGCCATCTCATGGAAGACGGCGTGGATGATGCTCGGGATCTCGGCTTCCGCGAGGTAGCTCAGCGTATCGCGGCCGATGATGTCGATGTCGCACTGGTAGAACTCGCGGAACCGCCCGCGCTTCACCTGCGGATTCTCGCCGCGCCAGACGCGCTGGATCTGGTAGCGGCGAAAGGGAAACGCCAGCTCGCGCTCCCGCATGGCCACGTAGCGCGCGAGCGGCACGGTGAGGTCGAAGCGCAGCGCGCCTTTGGCGGCGGCCTCGTCGTCGTCCTCAGCGGCAAGGCGCGAGAGCGCGTAGATCTCCTTTTCGGCGCCGCCCTTGGAGGTCAGCACTTCAATCCTCTCCGCCGAAGGCGTCTCGATCGGCAAGAAGCCGAAGCGCTCGAAATTGCGGCGGATGAGCTCGACGAGCGCATTGAATTGCAGCTGCTCCTGCGGCAAAAACTCCTGATCGAAGCCCTTCAGGAGGGCCGGGCGAACTTTTCGCATCGAGGCGTCAGGCGGCCTTTGCGCCGTATTTTTCCCGGACGTATTTTTCGACGATCGCCTGGAACTCCTCCGCGATGCGCGCGCCCTTCAGGGTCACGGTCTTTCTGCCGTCCACGTAGACCGGCGCGACCGGCACCTCGTTGGTGCCGGGCAGGCTGATGCCGATGTTCGCATGCTTCGACTCGCCCGGCCCGTTCACCACGCAGCCCATCACCGCGACGCGCATTTCCTCCACGCCCGGGTGCGCTGCGCGCCAGATGGGCATTTGGTTGCGCAGGTATGACTCGATCTTCTGCGCCAGCTCCTGGAAGTAAGTGCTGGTGGTGCGGCCGCAGCCGGGACAGGCGCTCACCATCGGCGTGAAGGCGCGCAAGCCCATCGTCTGCAGG
>VBCP01000508.1 GCA_005888925.1 Betaproteobacteria bacterium
TGAGCGCGCGCTTGAGCGTGTGGTTCTCGCTCTTCAGACGCTGGGCGAATGCGGCGAGGTCGGCGGCGAAAATCTCGATGCCGCCTGGGTCGAGGCCCTCGAGCGATGAAAGCAGGTGCAGCGAAGCGCGGCGCTTGGTGCCGGCTTCGGTGAAGGCGAGCGTGCCGTTGTCGAACTCGAGCAGCGCGAGCGTGATGCGCCCCGGCGGCTTGGCCTTCGGCTCGAGCCAGCGCAAGCGACCGGCGATCATCAGGTGCAGCACGAGATAGAGTGAACCCTCGAGCACGAAGACGATGCGCTTGCCGACGCGTCGAATTTCGGTGACGCGCTTGCCCTCGGCGCTCGCGATCGGCGGCACCGCCGTGCGAAGGATGAATGGGTTGAGGAGCTTCACCCGCTGAAGGGTGTGGCCGAGCACGCGCGACTCCAGCGCTTCTATATAGACGGTGACGTCGGGCAGTTCGGGCACTCGCCGAGTTTAGACGCCAGCCGAGCGAATTTCGCCGGTTGGGCCGGATCCCAATGCTAAGATCGCCGGCCCATGACTGCCGAGCCGCCTCTAGACCGACGGGCAGCAAGCGATCTCCAGGCCAGGCTGCGCAGCGGGCAGTTCGTAATCACGGCGGAGATCACGCCGCCCGTTTCCACCGATCCCGCCGAGTTCCTGCGCCGCGCCATGCCGCTGAAAGGCCTGGCGACCGCGGTCAACGTCACTGACGGCGCTGGCGCGAAAGTGCATCTCTCCAGCCTGGCGACGGCGCACTTCCTCGTGCAGAGCGGCATCGAGCCGATCTTCCAGATGACCTGCCGCGATCGCAACCGCCTCGCGCTGCAGGGCGATCTCCTCGGCGCGCTGTCGCTCGGCATCCGCAACGTGCTGGTGCTGGGCGGCGACGATCCGAAAGCGGGCGACCAGCCCGAGGCGAAAGCGGTGTACGACGTCGACAGCCGCGGCCTCCTGGCGATGGCGCATGCCATGCGCTCGGAAAAGAAATTGCCGTCGGGCACCACGATCGACGGGCCGCCATTGCACCTGGTCCTGGGCGCGGCGGACGTGCCGCTCGACCCGCCCGCCGGCTGGCAGCCGAAGGCCCTGCAGGCGAAGATCGCCGCGGGCGCGGATTTCGTGCAGACGCAGTTCTGCATGGACATCGAGGTGGTGCGCCGCTACACGGCGCGCCTCGAGGAGTGCGGCGTGAAGATCCCGCTGCTCATCGGCGTGGCGCCGATACCGTCGGCCCGCTCGGCGCGCTGGATGCGCGAGAAGCTCTTCGGCACCATCATCCCGGATGCGCACATCGCGCGGCTGGAGAACGCGGCGGACCCGAAGCGCGAGGGGCGCAAGATCTGCATCGAGGTGCTGCGCAGCCTCGCCGAGATTCCCGGAGTCGCCGGCGCGCACGTCATGGCGCCGATGAACTTCGCTGAGATTCCGGCCGTGATCGTCGAGTCCGGCGTCGCCGGCCGCAAACTCGCGCATGCCGTTCACTGATAATTTCCTAGAGGTGGATGGCTGCAAGCTGCATGTGCGGCGCGGCGGCAGCGGCCGGCCGCTCGTGTTCCTCCCAGGCGCGAGCGGCGAGCCGGCGGTGCTGCCCTTCATGGAGAAGCTCGCTACGCGTTTCGACGTGCTGGTGCCCGACAACCCCGGGTACGGACAGTCCGATGAGCCGGCGTGGCTCGAGAACATCCATGACGTGGCGTATTTCTACCTGGACGCTTTTGCCCAGCTGAAGCTCGAAAATGTCGTGCTCATCGGCGCCTCGATGGGCGGCTGGATGGCGATGGAGATCGCGGTGCGCAACACCTCGCGCCTGCATTCCCTGATGCTCGTCAGTCCGGCCGGCATCCGTGCGCCAGGCGCCGAACCTGCCGACCTCTTCCTGCTGCCGCCGGAGGACACGGTGCGGCGTCTCTTCCACGATCAGAGCCTCGCCGAGAAGCGGCTCGCGATGCCGATGTCGCCCGAGGCGATCGACCTCGCGCTCAAGAACCGGCACACCACCGCGCGGCTCGCCTGGGAGCCGCGGCTGCACGATCCGATGCTGCCTAAGTGGCTGCACCGCATCGATGTCCCGGTCAGCATCGTGTGGGGCGCGCAGGATCGCATCCTGCCGGTGGGCATCGCGCATGAACTGAAGCGCCTGCTGCCGAGAGCGGAGCTCAACGTCATCGAAGCCTGCGGACATCGGCCGCAGGAGGAGAAGGCCGAGCAGTTCTGCGAGCTGGTGTTCCGCTTCGCATGCAAATAGTTCTGCCGTTACGATGCAAATAGTTCTATTCCACCTGATGCCGTATGCCGACCTCGATCTCGCGGCGGGACGCAAGAACGGCACGGTGTGGGTGACGCTCCCCAATCGGAATTTCGATCCCGAGCGCGGCCACAGGCTGTACAACCGCTACCTGGACGAGCTCGAGTACGGCGAAGAGCTCGGCTGGGACGTGCTCGCGGTGAACGAGCACCACCAGACGGCCTATGGGCTGATGCCTTCGCCCATCGTCACCGCTTCGGCGCTCGCACGAAGGACCAAGCGGGCGAAGATCGCCATCCTCGGCAGCGCGCTGCCGCTGCGCACGCATCCGCTGATGGTCGCCGAGGAGCATGCGATGATCGATGTGATCAGCGGCGGGCGGCTGATCACCGGCTTCGTGCGCGGCATCGGCGCCGAGTACCACACCTTCGGTGTGAATCCGACGTTCTCGCACGATCGCTTCCACGAGGCGCACGACCTCATCGTGCGCGCGTGGACCGAGCCCGGGCCGTTCGCGTTTCACGGGCACCACTACAACTTCCAGTACGTGAATCTCTGGCCGCGGCCCTACCAGAAGCCGCATCCGCCGATC
>VBCP01000080.1 GCA_005888925.1 Betaproteobacteria bacterium
CATCTCCACCAGCAGCTGGTTCAGCGTCTGCTCGCGCTCGTCGTTGCCGCCGCCCAGGCCCGCGCCGCGCTGGCGGCCTACGGCGTCGATCTCATCGATGAACACGATGCAGGGCGCATGCTTCTTCGCCTGCTCGAACATGTCGCGCACACGGGCGGCGCCGACGCCGACGAACATCTCGACGAAGTCGGAGCCCGAGATCGAGAAGAACGGCACCTTCGCCTCGCCGGCGATGGCGCGCGCGAGCAGCGTCTTGCCCGTGCCGGGATTGCCGACCATCAGCACGCCGCGCGGGATGCGGCCGCCGAGTTTCTGGAACTTGGAGGGGTCGCGCAGGAAGTCGACCAGCTCCGCCACTTCCTCTTTCGCCTCTTCGCAGCCGGCGACATCGGCAAACGTCACCGTGTTGCTCGATTCATCCATCATGCGCGCGCGCGACTTGCCGAACGAGAACGCGCCGCCGCGCCCGCCGCCCTGCATCTGGCGCATGAAGAAGATCCACACGCCGATGAGCAGCAGCATCGGGAACCACGACACGAAGATGTTCATCGGGCGAGTAGCTCGTGACCCGCTTGCCGTCCGCGGTGGTCGCCTTGAGCTGGCGGCCTTCGATCGTGACCTTGGCGATGCGCCCGGCCTTCACCTCGTCCAGGAACTGCGAATACTCCATCGGCGCCTGCGCCGCCTGGCGGGTGTTGAACTGGTTGAACACGGTCATCAGCACCAGCCCGATGACGAGCCAGATGACCAGGTTCTTAAGCATGTTGTTCAAAGACTTACTCCTGTTTTCTGAGGCGCCTGCAGAGGGTCCATCTTACGCGGATTTCTTCCCACGACATAGGTTTCCCTGGATTCGCCGCGCGAGGCTTCGGGCTTGCGCACGCTCACTTTGCCGAAGTCATGTTTCAAGCGTTGGAGAACTTCGTCGAATGCTTCGCCCTGGAAGGCTTTCAGCACGAACACCCCATCGGACGCGCGCGCCTGGTCGACGTTTGGTATGCCCGACAGGTTCGGGAGCACGTCGGAAAGAATGACATCGGCTCTGCGGCCTTCGAGAGCTTCCAGGAGCTTTACATCGCGAAAATCGCCTTTGAGCACAGTCACGCCTGAGATGGGGGCAATCTCTAGGAGATCAACAGCAATCACCTTGCCGCCCGGCCTGGTCCGCGCGGCGGCGACCTGCGACCAGCTGCCCGGCGCGGCGCCGAGATCCACCACGATGGCGCCCGGCCGCAACAGCTTTTCCTTTTCGTCCAATTCCAGAAGCTTGTACGCCGCGCGCGAGCGATAGCCCTGCTCGCGGGCTTTGCGAACGTAGTGATCGGTGACGTGCCGGCGCAGCCACTGCTTGTTCGACTTGGCCATCGCGCCGGAAGAATACGCCAGCACCATGGGCGGCGAGCGCGGCGCTTATCGAAGAGCGTCGAGCGATTCCACGATCGCCTGTTCCCAGGCGTGCGGCACTATCAGGCCGGCGCCGTGCAGGGCTTCGGGAAGCGCCGCTATGCCGCGCACCGCGGCCAAGGCGAAGGCGACGGAGCTCGCGATGAGGATGACGTTTCTCACGATCGACGGCATGGGCGCTCTCCCTGAGCTTCCGCCGATCGCGACCTGCATCTCGGCCGAGGGCCACGCCGATTCCACGCCCAAGGCGATTTCCTGGTAGCGATCGTTGGACATGCCGCATCGTGGCCCGCGCGCACCGGGCCGCGACCGTTACACCTGTAATACGACCTTAGTGGCTCACGCCGCCGGCACTCCGACGCCGGGGTCAGTCGGCTTTGATGTTCGCCTGCTTGACGACCCCGCTCCAGCGCTCGATGTCGGACTTGATCACGGCGCGGAATTGCTCCGGCGTGCCGCCTGCGGGAGCCACGCCGTCGGTCGCGAGAAGATCGGCGACGTCCTTGGACTTGAGCGCGTCGTTCGCCGCCTGGTTTACGCGCTCGACCACTGCGCCGGGCAGCCCCTTGGGGCCGACGAGGCCGTGCCACAGCACCACCTGGTAGCCCGGCACGCCCGCTTCGCTCACCGTCGGCAGCTCCGGCGCCGCCTGGATGCGCTGCGGCGTGGTCACCGCGAGTCCGCGCAAGCGTCCGGACTTGATGAATTGCAGGCTGGTCGCGACGCTGCCGAAGATGAGCTGCGTGTTGCCGGCGATGGTGTCGTTCAGCGCGGGGCCGGTGCCCTTGTAAGGCACGTGGACCATCTTGATCTTCGCCATGTCGAGGAACAGCTCGCTCGCGAGATGCGTGATGCTGCCGGAGCCTGCAGAAGCATAGGAAAGCTTGTCCGGCTCTCTGCGCGCATACTCGATCAGCTCCTTGAGCGTCTTCGCCGGCACCGAAGGATGCACCGCAACCACGAACGGTCCCTGCGAGAGCTGCACGATCGGCGAGATGTCGTTCACCGGATCGAAGGAGAGCTTGTAGATGCTCGGGTTGACGGTGTAGCTGCCCGCGATGAGGAGCAGCGTGTAGCCGTCGGGCGCCGACTTCACCGCGAACTCGGCCCCGAGGTTGCCGCCGGCGCCGGGCTTGTTCTCAACGATGACCTGTTGCCCGAGCCGCTCGGTGAGCTTCTGCGCGATCAGCCGCGCGATGAAGTCGGTGCCGCCGCCGGGCGCGAACGGCGCGACGATGCGTACCGGCTTCGCCGGATAGGTCTGCGAAAAACTCGTGCCCGCCGCGAACGCGGCGAGCACGAGCACTGCACCAGAGAGCAGTGATTTCACTCTAGAACCGCGTACGGATGCCGATCCCGTACTCGTTCTGGTCGGGCTTGCCGAAGGAGCGCGGATCGGCCCATTGGTCCTTCGTCTTCATGCGATCGGCCACGAGGTAGACCTCGGTGCTGCGATCGAAGTGATAGAAGACCGAGCCGTAGACCGTGCCCTTGGTTCCCGTCTGGACTGAGGTGATCGCCGTGGTGTTGGCATAGGGGTTGCGCATCAGGCCGCCGATCGCGCCGGCGTTGTTCGCCTTGAAATGCGCATAGCCGAGCTCGTAGTCGAGCTTGCCGGCAGGCGCGAGCCTCGCCGACAGCGTCCAGGCGTTGTCGCTGCGGTTGCCGAACGCCGCGGGCTGCTCCGCCGTGTAGTGGAAGACGCCGCCGAACACGCGCACCATCGGGCCGACGCCCGCGTTGCCGCCGATCGCATAGGACTTGTGCTTGAACGTGGTCGCGGTGGTCGCGGTGCCGCTCACGTCGGACTGGTTGTAGAAGCCGGAGGCGTTGAACATGCCGCCGTTCCAGGCGAGTCCTAGCGAGTTCGAGGTGTTGCGGTTGTTCTCCCCGGCGACCGGATCGGCGCCGGCGCCCGGGCTCTGGAACTGGTGCCCCGCGCCGACCATGAACGGGCCGAATTGCTTCTTGTAGACCACGCCGCGGTCCCAGCGCGTGCCGCTCGGGCTCGCCGCGTAGTTGATGAGCTGCTTGAAGTTGTTGGTGTTGGTCCAGCCGCGCTCTTCGTACGTCACCTGGCCGTCCGGCGTGTAGGGGTCACCCCAGTTGCCGGCAAAGTCGCGCGCGAGCGTGTTCTGGCGGCCCATCGTCAGCTTGCCCATGGCGTCGCCGTAGAAGCCGACCCAGGCGTCGCGGTTGAAGATCGTTCCCGGCGTGTCCATGTTGCCGGTGGCGACGACGTATTCGCCTTCGAGCTTGAAGATGACCGAGGGCGCGCCGTCGGGCAGGTTGCGCGAGCCCATGACTCCCCAGCGCGCGCCGCTGAACCACGGCGTGTCGAAGTTGGTCAGGCGGTCGCCCGCGGCGTTGGCGTTGCTCCGCGAGACGAACGTGAGATCGAGCAGGCCGTAGAGCGACAGGTCGAGGCCCGGCCGATGCATGGCGATGCCGTCGCGCCGCGCGGAGACCTCGCGCAGCACGTTGGCCTCTCCCTGCGTTTGCGCCAGTGCGGGACTGGCGGCGAGTGCGGCGACCGCGAGCGCGATCGCTCGACGCGGTAAGCGATTCATTCGGTATTCCCCCTCTTTAAAGTGGACGTCCCCATGGACGCGCCGGGCAACATAGAAAGGCGAAGCTTGCGGATCGCTTTCTATGCCGCCGCGCGTTGCCGCCGCGCCACGCGCGCGCCCTTATCGCAGTGCAATGACAGCGGCCGGCAAGCTTTGGGCCGATAAAATGTCGACGGGGGTCGCGTTGCTTGCCGCGGCCAGAGGAGGTTGATGAGGAGTTTCCTGAGCGCGGTTGCGCTCGCCGCCGCCGTCGTCGCCACGCCCGCGTTCGCGCAGGCGCGGCTCGTCGTCACGATCGGCGGCAGCGACAAGATCGTCTACCTGCCGGCGAAGCTCGCCGAGCGGCTCGGCTATTTCCAGGCGCAAGGCGTCGAGGTCGAGCTGCGCAGCGAAGCCGCGGGCGTCGA
>VBCP01000511.1 GCA_005888925.1 Betaproteobacteria bacterium
AAGGTCGAATACAAGACGGCGAACACGCTGCCGCCGATCGAAATCCCGCCCGACCTCACTTCGCCCGCGCGCGACAACCGCTACGTCGTGCCCGACGCGGCGAAATCCACGGCGACGCTCTCCGGGTACGAGGCCGAGCGGCGCGAAGGCAAGCCCGCCGCGGGCCTCGTCGTGCTGCCGCAGGTGGACCGCATGCGTGTCGAGCGCGCCGGCACGCAGCGCTGGCTGGTGGTCGAGGAGAGCCCCGAGAAGCTCTGGCCGCTGGTGCGCGAGTTCTGGCAGGAGAACGGCTTCCTCATCAAGCTCGAGGCTGCCGACCTCGGCGTGATGGAAACCGAGTGGGCCGAGAGCCGCGCCAAGCTGCCGCAGGGCGGCGTGCGCTCGCTGCTCGGCAAGGCGCTCGACCAGTTCTATTCGACTTCCGAGCGCGACAAGTACCGCACGCGCCTCGACCGCACGCCCGACGGCAAGGCGACCGAGATCTACATCAGCCATCGCGGCATGGTCGAGGTCTACACCACGATGCGCGATCCGACGAGCAGCGCGCCCGGCGACACCCGCTGGCAGCCGCGCGAGCCCGATCCCGAGCTCGAGGCGGAGTTCCTGCGCCGCCTGATGGTGCGGCTCGGCGCGCAGGAGGAAAAGGCACGCACGCTCACCGCGGCCGCCGTGCCTTCGCAGCAGCGCGCCGAGATCCGCAAAGGCGTCGACGGCGCCGAAGCGCTGCAGGTTTTTGAGCCCTTCGACCGCGTCTGGCGGCGCGTCGGCCTGGCGCTCGACCGCGTCGGCTTCACCGTGGAGGACCGCGACCGGCAGAAGGGCGTGTACTTCGTGCGCTACGCGGATCCCGAGACCGAGAAGGACGAGCGCGGGCTGCTCGCGCGCATGTTCTCGAGCGACTCCAAGGTGAAGCCCGCGCAGTACCGCGTGCAGATCACGCAGGCCGGCACCTCGAGCCAGGTGAACGTCCTCAACAAGGACGGCGGCGCCGACGCTTCGCGCACGGCGCAGCGCATCCTCGCGCTGCTGCACGAGCAGCTCAAGTAATTGCTTCGCTTCGCTTCGCTCGCGAGCGGCAGCCAGGGCAACTGCCTGGTCGCTCATGTCCCCGATGCTGCCGGCGGCACGCACCTGCTGATCGACTGCGGGCTCAACCTGCGCGACACCGAGCGGCGCCTCGCGCGCATCGGGCTCGCGCCGGGCGACATCGACGCGATCCTCGTCACGCATGAGCACGGCGACCACGCCGGCTGCGTGTTCGACTTCGCCGCGGCGCATAACGTCCCGGTCCTTCTGACCTACGGCACTCTTCGTGCGTTGCGCGCGGAGGGCAAACTGCACCACGGCATCCGCACGCAGCTCGTGCGCGGCGAGCAGAAGTTCGCCGTCGGCGGCATGGAGGTGAGCCCGTTCACCGTGCCGCACGATGCGGCCGAGCCGGTGCAGTACGTCGTCTCGGACGGCGCGGCGAAGCTCGGCGTGCTCACCGACATCGGCATCAGCACGCGTCACGTCGAGCAGATGCTCTCGGGCCTCGACGCCCTGGTGCTCGAATGCAACTACGACCGCGACATGCTGTGGAACGGCGGCTATCCGCGCTGGCTGAAGGAGCGCATCGCCGGGCCCTTCGGCCATCTCGACAACCAGCATTCCGCGCGCCTGCTCGGCGCGCTCGACCGCTCGCGCCTCAAGCACGTCATCGGCGCGCACCTCTCGCAGCAGAACAACAAGCCGGAAATCGTGCGCGCGGCGCTTGCCGCGGTGCTCAACTGCGAGGAGAGCTGGGTCGGCCTCGCGACGCAGGACGAAGGGTTCGACTGGCGCGAGGCCTAGAGCCCGACGGTGGTGCTCGAGACGCCAGGGTAGGACGCTTCCCAGATCTCCATGAAGCGCTGGCGCATCGCGAGCGCCTCCACCTCGTCGCCGAAGCCGGCGGCGCCGCGGTAGAACGCCGCGACCGAGCGGCGCACGTAGTGCTGCGAGTCGAGCACTAGAAAGGCATCCTGCAGCTCGCGGATATGCTCGTGCGTGCGGTTGATCTGCACCATGTGCGAAAAGCGCGCGAGCAGGCCGAGTAGCCGCGGACACTGGCGCGTGATGTGGTCGGTCTCGTGGATCACCATGTAGATGCGCCGCGTGCGGCTCGCGCCGAGGAAGCGCGCGAGGAGCTCGATGCGCGCGGGATCGTTGAGTCTCAGCGACGTGCCGTCCGGATCGAAGATGCGCAGCTCGCGCCCCGGCTGCGCGAGCAGCCGCTCGACCGCGCCCTGGAAGCCGGCGCTGGTGTCGAAACGCTCGTACGTCGCCTCATCCATCACCGCCTCACTTCCTATTCTCCACGGATGCGTAGCCACGCCGCTGCCACTCGGAGATTAGTCGCCCGAGCCGCGCGCGGGCAACATCGGCGCCGGGCGCGACGCGCTCGTCGGCCAGGCGCCGCAGCACAGCGGCCGCGCGCCCCGAGACTCTAAAGGCTTCTCCGTTGATGAAAAAGCGCCTGCCGCTGTAGAGGAGCTGGGTTTTGAGGTCCAGTCGAACCATGCCGGCGCCGGGGCGGCGGCGGGTGTTCGGCCGGAACACGAGCTGCGCCTTCGGCATGCTGAGGTACGCGCCCAGGAAGGACGCGACATCGCGCCGCGTCCAGCGGATGCGCCCGAGCGCGCGCTCGGCGAATGCGAGCATCTCGCCGGGGATGCGCGCGGGATTGCGCGCCGGTGCGAGCCGCGGGTCGCGGTAGCGCGCATCGGGCAGGCCGCGCTCGTGCAGCCAGTCGAGGAACGCGGCGCCGAGCTCCGCGCCGCGCGGCGCGCGAAAGCCGATCGAGTAGGTGAAGCAGGCGTCGAGCGCGACGCCGTCGTGCCGCCAGCCCGGCGGCAGATACAGCAGGTCGCCCGGCCCCGCGGTGTATCTATAGGGTGTGCGCTCGGGGTCCCAGACCGTCCAGCGCCGCGTTCCGGCGCCCTGCAGCAGGAAGACGTCGTAGGAATCGACGTGCGGGCCGACCCCGCCGCCGCGCGTGGCGTAGCTCACCATGACGTCGTCGAGGCGCGCCTGCGGAATGAACGAAAAGCGCCGCAGCAATGCGTCGGCCTTCCTGTGGTGAAGGTTCGCTCCGCTCACTAGAAGGGTCCAATTGCGCCGCTTCGCGGCAATCGTGGCGAATGGGCCGTGCACGGTCTCCCGCCGGCGGCCTTTGCGCTGCACGATGCGCGATTCCACGTCGTCGCGCTTCGCGAGCGTGAACAATTGCCGCTCGTCGAGCACTCCGGTGAAGCGCGGCGCCGCGCCGCGCACGTAAAGCGGGCGCTTCTGCCAGTGGCGGCGAAGGAATTCGCGCGGCGTCAAGCCGCCGAGCAAACTTTGTTTCACCGAACGATTATATGTAGCGACGCTACTACAACCTCGGCAAACGTTGACGCGCGCGGCAAGTTGCAAATTCAAAAAAAAATTGGAATAGAATCGTTCGCGATGCTGCAACCGGGACAAGCTGCACCGACGTTCGAGCTTCCCGACGCCGACATGCAGACGGTCAACCTGTCGACGTTCAAGGGCAAGAAGCACGTCGTGCTCTACTTCTATCCGAAGGACGGCACGCCCGGCTGTACCCTGGTCACCACCGATTTCTCCGATCACGAGGACCAGTTCGTCAAGCACGACTGCGTGGTGCTCGGCGTGTCGCGCGACGATTGCCTAACGCACGCCGACTTCCGCGACCGCCACGGCGTCACCATCGTGCTGCTGTCCGACACCGAGGGCGAGGTGTGCCGCAAGTACGGGGTGCTGCAGGAAAAAGAGGTCGAGGGCGCCGGCCGGCGCGAATGCCTGGTGCGCTCGACCTTCATCGTCGACAAGAAGGGCGTGATCCGCCACGCCGCCTACGGCGTCAACCCGCGCGGCCACTGCGCCGAAGTGTACGACCTGGTGAAGCGCCTACGCTTGTAGGGCGCAACTCCGTCGTCTCGGTGCGGATGAGCCTGCAGGACGCCCAAGGCGTGCAGCTCTCTGCGCCTTCCGAGCTCACCTATCTGCACGGCGGCTACGGCCACATGCTGCCTGCGCTCGAGCGGGCGCTGGAAGGCAAAGGCCCGGGCGAGTCGGTGATGCTGCAGCTCGAGCCCGAGCAGGCCTTCGGCGAGTACGACGCGGAGCTTCTGCGCGTCGAGCCGCTCTCGCGCTACGGCAAGGGCGTCGCCGTCGGCATGCAGGTCGAGGAGGCCGACACGATCTACACCGTGACCGACGTCGCCGCGGACAAGGTGGTGCTAGATGGCAACCATCCGCTTGCTGGCATGGCGCTGCGCTTCTCGCTTGTAATTCTTACCGTGAGGGAGGCAAGCGAGGAGGAACTGCGCAGCGGGGTATCATTGCCCTAGGGGAAGTACTGGGAGGGGCAATGGTCAAGGATATTCTGTCGTACGGGCTGGGAACGCTCGTCGCGTTCGCGGTCGTCGGCGCGCTGGTGTTCGTATTCATCCGCGACATCACGCAGAAGAAGCACAGCGTGCTGCGCAACTACCCGGTCATCGGGCGCTTCCGCTATTTCTTCGAGCAGCTCGGCGAGTACTTCCGCCAGTACTTCTTCGCCGGCGACCGCGACGAGATGCCGTTCAACCGCGCGACGCGCGGCTGGGTCTACCGCCTGGCGAAGAACGAGGGCGGCATCATCGGTTTCGGCTCGACCTACGACCTGCATCACCCGGGCGCGCTGATCTTCGTCAACCATCCGTTCCCCGTGCTGGAAGAGGAACGCCAGCCGACGCCGACCCTGATCCTCGGCGAAGGCTATTGCCGCGAGCCGTTCGAGGCGCGCTCGATCGTCAACATCAGCGGCATGAGCTTCGGCGCGATCTCGGCGCCCGCGGTGCGCTCGCTGTCCAAGGGCGCGGCGGTGGCGGGCTGCTGGATGGACACCGGCGAGGGCGGCCTGTCGCCTTACCACCTCGAGGGCGGCGCCGACGTCATCATGCAGATCGGCACCGCGAAGTACGGCGTGCGCGACGCGCAGGGCAACCTCTCGACCGACCGGCTGATGGAGCTCTCGCGCGTGGTGAAGGCCTTCGAGATCAAGCTCTCGCAGGGCGCGAAGCCGGGCAAGGGCGGCGTGCTGCCGGGAAAAAAGGTCACCCCGGAGATCGCGCACATCCGCGGCATCCCCGAAGGCCGCGACTCGATCAGCCCGAACCGCCACCGCGACATTTCCAACATGAACGAGCTGCTCGAGAAGATCGCCTGGATGCGCGACCTGACCGGGCGGCCGGTCGGCGTGAAGACCGCGGTCGGCGGCTGGCGCTTCATGAACGAGATGGCCGACATCGTGCACCGCCGCGGCCTCGAGTTCGCGCCGGACTTCCTGGTGATCGACGGCGGCGAAGGCGGCTCGGGCGCCGCGCCGCAGGCGCTCGCCGACCACATGGGGCTCTCGATCGAGGAAGCGCTGCCCCGCGTGGTGGACGCGCTCGTCGAAACCGGCCTCAAGGCCCGGGTGCGCGTCATCGCCTCCGGCAAGCTGGTCACCTCGGCAAGAGCCGCCTGGGCGCTCTGCGTCGGTGCCGACTTCATCAACACCGCGCGCGGCTTCATGTTCTCGCTCGGCTGCATCCAGGCGCTGCGCTGCCACCAGAACACCTGCCCGACCGGCGTCACCACGCACAACAAGCGCCTGCAGCGCGCGCTGGTGGTCGAGGAAAAATACCTGCGCGTCGCGAACTACGCGATGAACATGAACAAGGAGATCGACATGATCGCGCACTCCTGTGGCGTACGTCATGCGCGTGAACTGCGCCGGGAGCACGTGCGCATCGTGCAGGCGAGCGGCCAGTCGGTGGCGCTCAACATGCTCTACCCGTACCCCGAGCCGAAGGCGAAGATGAAAGTCGCGTGAAGCGGCTCGTCTTTCTCACCGCGGCCGCGCTCGTGGCGCTGGCGGCCGGTGCCGCGGCGCAGACGTTTCCAACAAAACCACTGCGCCTCATCGTGCCGCAACCGCCCGGCGGCGGCTTCGACATGGTCGCGCGCACGGTA
>VBCP01000512.1 GCA_005888925.1 Betaproteobacteria bacterium
GGCCATCTGTTCGTCCGTGAAAGCACCGGCATATCCCGGCATCCAGCCGCCGCGCTCGCCTTCGCGCGGCACGATGCCGTCGCGGATGATGTAGGCGAGGTTGCGCGGCGTCGGGATGGTGAGCGCCGTGCCGAGCGGCAGCGGCAGCGCGCCGCCCTCCTGCTCGCGGCCGCGGTTATGGCAGTCGGCGCACGCGCCGTCATAGACACTGTTCCCCTGGACCGCCACCGCGGTCCGCGCGCGCTCGAGCGCCGCTTCGCGCGCCCGCCGGCGCTCTTCATCGTTGCGCTTGTCGAGCGACACCGTGTATGCCGCGATGGCGCGCACTGCTTCGTCGCTCACCTGCGAGAGGCCATGCACTACTTCCACCATCGGCCCGGCGCTGATGGAGTGCTGGTCGGCGACGCCGTGCTTGAGATAGGCCTCGAGCGCCTCGACGGTCCATGGCACGGGCGAGGGCGAAGCGGAATTGAGCGCCGGCGCGTGCCAGCCCTCGACCTCGCCGCCGGTGAACGCGTGGTCCTTAACTTCTGCGCCGAGCTTGTTGCGCGGCGTATGGCAGGCGCCGCAATGCCCGAGTCCCTCCACCAGATAGGCGCCGCGGTTCCACTCGGCGCTGCGCGAGGGGTCGGGCTTGAAGACGCCGCGCTCGAAGTAGCGCGACTTCCAGATGCCGACGCTCGCGCGCGGCAGCGGCACGGAGTTGCGCCGGTTCTCCTGGCTCACCGGCTCGCGCGTCATGACGAAGGCATAGAGCGCGGCGACGTCCTCGTCCGTCAGCTTGGTGAAATGGTCGTAGGGAAACGCCGGGAAGAGATGGCGTCCCTCGCGGTCGACGCCTTCGCGCATCGCGCGCGTAAAGGCCTCGAGCGACCAGCCGCCGATGCCGGTCTCGGGGTCCGGGGTGATATTGGTGCCATAGATGGTGCCGAACGGCGTCTTGAGCGGCGTGCCGCCGGCGTAAGGCTTGCCGCCTTCGGCGGTGTGGCAGCTCAAGCAGTTGCCGATGTGGGCGAGCTCCTCGCCTTTGGCGATCTGCTCGCGCGGGAACGATTTGGCCGGCTCCGCCTGGGCCACGCTCTCGCGCGAGGCACAGCCGCACAGCATCGCGGCGGCGCCTAGCGCCGCCCCCGCGAAAGAGGCTCGAATTTTGCTGGAGAGCGTGAAGGAGGCCTTATGCGTACACCGGCAAACATCGCAAGACACCCGATTCATCCCATGCTCGTCGCAATTCCGATCGGGCTGTGGATCTTCTCGCTGATCTGCGACCTGGTCTACCGATTCGGCTCGACCAACCCGAATTGGCAGGTCGTCGCCTGGTACACCCTGGTCGGCGGCATCCTCGGCGCGCTGGTCGCTGCGGTGCCCGGCTTCATCGACATGCTGTCGCTGCCGTGGGCGACGAAGCGCATCGCGCTAATCCACATGAGCATCAACCTCACCGTGGTCGCGCTGTACGTCGTGAACGCCTATATACGCAACCAGGTGCCCGAAACGACCGAGGGGCAGCGGCCGCGCTTCGGCGGGTAACCGCTGGTGTACCGCGGCGCGGCGCGGTATCGTCGATACCGTCAATAGGAGGAGCCATGAGAAAAGTCCGCGTCGCGCCTAAGGGGATGGGCCTCAACGATTTCGTCGCCAAGGAGGAAGGCTTCTTCGCCGCCGAGGGCATCGAGGTCGAGTGGGACATGAAGACCTTCCGCGGCACGCAGGCGAGCTGGAAAGGCAACGACTACTTCCAGCGGCCGCAGGACAAGCCCTATACCGAGGGCGACAAGAGCGTGATCCAGTGCGCCTGCGTCTGGGGCAGCATCTCGAACGCGAGCGCCGGCATGGGCCGCTTCGTACCCGATTGCTATGGCGTGTCGCCCTGGGCGATCTTCGTGCGGCCCGAATCCAGGATCCGCCGACCGGAAGATCTCAAAGACGTGCCCG
Organism: Betaproteobacteria bacterium; assembly: GCA_005888925.1. Lineage (GTDB taxonomy): Bacteria > Pseudomonadota > Gammaproteobacteria > Burkholderiales > SG8-39 > SCGC-AG-212-J23. Next base: position 1,936 of record VBCP01000512.1, read on the forward strand.
TTTCAGTGGGCCTGCGTGCCGGCAGCCATTTCAACGTGCCCTTCCGGCTCGAGAAGGTCCTGCCGCTCGAGCACATCAAGACCGTCAACACCGGCGGCTTCGGCGCGCGGCTGAAGGCGCTGCTCGACGGCGAGGTCGAGGCGGCGAGCCTGCTGCCGCTCATGGCGGACGAGTTCCACACCCTCTGGTGGGTGCCGGAGAACGCGCCGCTGGAAGACGTGCGCGCCTATTTGCGCGGCCTCGACCGGGCCGAGAAGGCGCTGAACCAGAACCTGGCGAAATACCTGCCGCTGTGGAAGAACTGCATCCCGCCGGATTTCGAGAACGTGCACCGCTGGGACTTCGGCAAGTTCACGCGCGGCGAGCGCTTCGTCTACCAGCCGATCCCGAAGAGCGAGTTCGACCAGACGCTCGAGCAGGTCAAGCGCTGGAATCTCGATCAGTACCTGAAGGAAAAGAACTTCGACAAGCTGGTCTACCGCGCGCCAGCGACCGTCTAGGGAGCATTAGGGCAAAAAAAAGGCGGCCGAGGCCGCCTATTTTATCGCTGGGGCCGCCGATTATTAGCGGAAGCGCCAGATGGCGCCGAGGCTCAGCACGTCGATGTTGTCCTTGCCGCCGGTGTTGTTGCCGCCGACTTTGTTGTAGCGCTGCCATTCGAGGCGCACGCCGAGGGGCGCCATCGGATCCCATTGCACGCCGGCGCCCAACGTGACGCCGGT
>VBCP01000081.1:0-9438 GCA_005888925.1 Betaproteobacteria bacterium
AATGCGACTTCCTGATTGGTGTCGTCGAGCTTCGAGACCAGCTCTTCGAGCGTGTTGCCCGTCACCCGCGTGACCTGCTTGATCCGGTACTCGTCGCGCAGCTGCTGCTTCACCTTGGCGTCGAAAATCTGCCAGGCGAACTGCTTCGGCTGCTGCAGGATCACGCGGCCGTACTTCGCGTAGGTGTAATTGCGGAAATCGGCGCCCTCGTCGACGAAGCGCTTGCCGTCGGCGTTGATGTACACGCCCCACGGATAGGAATGCTTCTGGAAGCCGTCGCCCACCGCGAGGTCGCCGGTTTCTGGCGCGTTGCGGTCCCACGCCACCGCGTGGCAGCCCGACCAGTTGCCGTGCGCCGCAGCGCCGATGTCGAGCGCCATGCGGATCGCGTCGCCGGTGTTGAAGCGCGTGCCGCGCACCTTGGCGAGCTCCCAGCCCGGCCCCATGTAGCGCGTGCGCCACTCGGTGTTCGCCTGGAAGCCTCCGGCCGCCAGCACGACCGCCGTCGACTTGAATTCCTTCGTCTTGCCCTGATGCTTGGCGAGCACGCCATGTACGCCAGCGTCGTCGGCGATCAGCGAAACGGCGCGCGCGCCGTACGCGATCTCGATGCCCGCCTTGCTTGCGATCTGCGTCAGCGACTCCACCAGTCCGGGCCCGCCGCCGACCGCCTCCACCGTGAGCCCGCCCCAGAACTTGAACTTGCCGCCGATCTTGAACGCCTGGCGGCCCCACGCCGCGGTGAAGCGCACGCCGCGCTGGCGCATCCATTGCGCCGTGGGCAGGCTCTGCCTGACGAGAATTTCGGTCAAGTCCGGATCGCAGCGGTACTCGGTGAGCCGCGCCATGTCGTCGAGGAACTGCTCCTCGGTATAGGTGCCGAAGTCGGTGTTCGCGATCTCCTGCTCGGAAAGATCCGGAATCAGCGTCTTCAGGTCCTCGGGCCCGCGATAGGCCAGCCGGAACAGGCCCGCGGTGTAGCGCGAATTGCCCCCGGATTCCTCCTCGGGCGCGCGCTCGAGCACCAGCACGTTTTGCGCGTGCTCACGTGCCGCCAGGGCCGCGCACAGCGCCGCGTTGCCCGCACCGACGATGATGACGTCGTACATCAATCGGCCTTGACGCCCGCCTTCTGGATCACGTCCTTCCAGCGCGCCTGCTCTTTCGCGATGAAGTCCGCGTATTCCTGGGGCGTCGAGCCGACCGACTCGGCATCGTCCGCGGCGTAGCGCTGAAGCACACCGGGGCTCTTCGCCGCCTTTGCCGCCTCGTCGGCGAGCCGCTTGACGATGGCGGGCGGCGTCTTGGCCGGCGCGTTCAGGCCGTACCACTGCGAGGTCTCGAAGCCGGGGTAGCCCTGCTCCGCCACCGTGCCTACCTCAGGCAAGGACGCGAGGCGCTGCGGCGTGCCGACCGCGATCACGCGCAGCTTACCGCTCTTCACGTGCGGCATGAGCGGCGGCGTGCCGGCGGAGGTCGCCTGCGTGCGGCCGGCGACGAGATCGATCAGGTTCGGCCCGGTGCCCTTGTACGGCACGTGCTGCAGCTCGATGCCGGAGACGAGCTTCAGGTACTCCATCGCGAGATGCCCCGCGCTGCCGTTGCCCGCCGAGCCGTAGTTGAGCTTGCCGGGCTCCTTCTTCGCCAGCGCCACGAACTCGCGCAGGTCCTTCGCCGGCACGCTCTCGTGCACCACGAAGATGTTCGGCACCTTGGCGAGCAGCGATACCGCGGTGAAGTCGCGGTTGACGTCGTAGCCGAGGTTCTTCTCCATGAACGGCGTCATCGCCAGGCTGCCCACGTGCCCGATGATCAGCGTGTAGCCGTCGGCGTCGGCGTGCGCCGCGTCATTCATCGCGAGATTGCCGCCGCCGCCGCCCTTGTTCTCGATGTACATCTCCTGGCCGAGCGCCTTCGACATCTCGGCGGCGACACTCCTCGCGACGAGCGAGCTCGAGCCGCCGGGCGCGAACGGCACGACCAGGCGGATCGCCTTGGTGGGATACGTCTGCGCGTGGACCATGCCGGCGACGAGCGCCAGCAGCAGAGCGAGAAGCCTCACCGGTAGAGTCCCTGCTGCTCGAGCCAGCGCTGGATCAGCGCCGCGACTTCCAGGTTGTTCCTGTCCATCATCAGCATGTGCGAGTTGCCGCGGATGCCGGCCTTCGGCAGGTCGACGACGTCCACTTTACCGCCCGCCTTCGTGATCGCTTCGCCGAAGGCGACGCCGTTTCGCCGGATCGTCGGCCAGCGCGCATCCTGCTCGATGCCGTCGCCGTAGACGAAGAGCGTCGGGATGCCTTTCAGCCGGTCGGCCTGCTTCGGATCGCCCTGGCCGGCCGGTTCCACCGCGATCAGCGCTCTCACTTTCTCGGGCCGCGCCTGCGCCACCTTGAAGCCGAATTGCCCGGCCTGCGAGTGGAACAGGATCACGCAGGGACACACCTTGTCGACGAGCGCGGTGTACGCGGCGATGATCGCGTCGTCGGTCGTCGTCCAGCGCGGCACGATCTGGCGCACGAAGTTGTCGTAGCTGTCGACCGGGAACTGGCTGCCCTTCATGCGGAAGCGGCCGAACGGCTCGTCCTTCGGCAGGAACAGCGGCTCGCCCTTGAAGATGTCGGGGTACATCGCCCAGCCCGCGCGGCCGCGCTCGACGGCGTCGGAGTTGTAGACGTCCCAGCCCTGTCTTACGAACCAGTTGAGCCAGCCTTCGCGACCGTCGGGCGTGGTCTCGTAGGTCACGCCCGTCAGGCCGCCGCCGTGCCACATGAGCAGCGGCACGGCACCGCGCGGCTTGGCGGGCAGAAAATACTGGACGTACATCGACTCGACGAGATAGGTGCCGTTCAGGTCCACCTTGGCCGGCACACCGCCCGGCGTGAACACCACCTCCTTCACCGGCTTGCCGCTCACCGTGACTTCGCGCCCGCCGACGTCGAAAGACCCCATGTCGCGCAGCGCGATCGGGCTTTGCGCGCAGCCGGCGAGCAGAGCGGCGCATACCACGTAGCGCAAGATCATGTGAGGAGGCGCCCGTCGTCGATCTGGAAGAACGGCCGCACGTCCATCGCGCCGTAGCCCGCGAGCGGCTCGGAGTTCGGATGCGGCCAGTCCGTACCCCAGACGATGCGCTCGGGGTTGGCGCCAATCAGGGCTCTTGCGAGCGGCGCCGCGTCGGCAAAATCCGGCGCCTGCTTCGAGACCCGGTAAGCGCCCGAGATCTTGACGTACGCCTTACCCGAGCGCAGGAGCTCGATGAGGTCGGAGAACCCCGGTTGCCCGACCCCGAGAGGCGCCCGCGCGCGGCCGAAGTGATCGAACACCACCGGCACCGGCGAGGCGAGCACCAGATCCTTGATCGCGGAAATCACGTCGAGGGTGGTGTACATCTGGATGTGCCAGCCGCGCGCCTTCACGCGCTCGGCGGCGCCCTGGAAGCGCTTGCGAGCAGCCGCGGGATCGTTGCCGCTGCCGCCGGTCGCGAGATTGATGCGGATGCCGCGGATGCCGGCGCGTCCCATCGCTTCGAGCTCGCTTTCGGGCGTCTTGTCGTCGATGACCGCGACGCCGCGCGCATCGTCGCCGCGCGCTTTCATGCCCCAGAGCGTGGCCGAATTGTCGGTGCCGTAGATGCTCGGCGTGACGATCACGACGCGCTGCATGCGCAGCGCCTTGTGCAGCTGCGCCATCTCCTCCGGCAGCGCCGGCTCCGGCGTATAGATGCGACTCGCCGACATCGGGAATTCGCGCATCTCGCCGTGGATGTGCGTGTGGCAATCGCAGGCACCCGCCGGCACGTCGAAGCTCACGGGCGTTTGTGGCTGAGAGGCTTTGGCAAGCGCAAAGCGCGGGCCAAAGGAAGCGGCGATCGCTGTCAACAGCATCTGGCGTCTCGTAGGCATGTCTGTCCCCTTTAAAACTGGTAGCGGCGCAAGCCCCCATCTACGGGAATCACCGTGCCGGTGATGTAGCGCGCGCGCGGCGAGGCGAGGAAGCAGACGAGGTTGGCGATGTCCTCGGGCTGGCCGTATTCGCCGACCGGGATGTCGTGCTCGCTCTCGTGCTTGCGGAACTCGGGCGAGTAGTTGCGCAGGATCTGCTCGCTGACGATGCGCCCGGGCGGCACGCAGTTGACCGTGATGCCGTGCTTGCCGACTTCGCGCGACAGGCCCTTCGCCCAGGAATGCACCGCGGCCTTGGCGGCGAACGCGCCGTTCAGTCCCTCGGGCTCGGACTTGCCGGTGATGTTGATGATGCGGCCCCATTTATGCTCGATCATCTGCGCCAGCAGCCGGTGGGTGAGCTGCCGGTGGCGCGTGAAGTTGAGCGTCACCGCCTCCTCCCACTGCGCCTCGCTCGATTCGAGCGTGAAGCGCCGGCTGCCGCCGGCGTTATTGACGAGGATGTCGACGCGCCCGAGCGCGGCGAGCGCCGCATCGGCGATGCGCTGCGGCGCATCGGCGGCGAGGAAGTCCTGCTCGATGATCGCGAGCGGTGCGCCGGTTTCCTGTTTGAGCTGCTCCAGCAAATCTCGGCGGCGGGCGACCACAGCCAGCTTGACGCCCTCCCGGGAAAGGGCAACGGCAATGGCGCGGCCGATGCCGATGCTCGCGCCTGTGACCAGCGCGCATTTGCCGGCGAGCGAGAGGTCCACGAATCTCGCCCCGCTACCGCTTGAACTCGAGGATGTGCATCCCGGTGTTGGCGCGATCGACCGCGTAGATGTAGCCGCGGTCGTCGACCTCGAGGTTGTTGGTCTGGATCGCGATCTTGCAGCGTTCGTTGCCGGAGGCGTCCTTGACGCAGCGCTTGTCAGTCTTGTCGGTCGTCGCCGGGATGTAGTAGCCCGCCTCGCGCGGGTGGTAGGGATCGGAGATATCGATCGCGCGCACGCCGGCGTTGAACCAGGCGACGAACACGTATTTTTTGGCGTACATCGGCGGCTGGTTCTCGTTCGAGGAATGCGAACCGAAGCGCCCGCCGCGCGAGCAAAAATTGCCGCTTGCCTCGGGCACGTTGAGAGTGGCGATGCTCACCGGGGTTTTCTCGTCGGTGGCGTCCACGATCCACACCATCTGGCGCGGCTCGGTGCACTCGTTGGCGAGCGACTCGTCCACCACCACCACGATGTCACGCTTGCCGCCGTCCTTGTCCTTGGCGAACTCCGGCACCTGCATGCCGAGCACTGGCAGCGCGGTATGCGCGCCGTTGTTGGCGTTGAGATCGAAGCGGCCGACCTGCGGAGCGAGGAGATTCGCCGGCGTCGGCTCGGCCGGGCCGTTGATGAGTTTTTCGCGGTCGACGATCTGCAGCACGCCCGATTTGTTCGTGCCGTAGCCGAAATACAGACGGTTGCCCTTCGGCCCGGTCGAGACGAGGCCGTGCAACTCGGTGGGCGTCGGGCCGGTGGCGCCGGGCTGCTGGCCGACGAGGCCGAAGTTGCGGATGAAGCGCGGATGCACGGGATCGGAAAGGTCGAACACCTGGGTCATGCGCCGCGTGCGCCAGTCGCCCAGGCCCGAGACCAGATACGCGATGCCGCTATCGCATTCCCACCAGCTCTTATGGGTGTCCTTCAGCTTGTCGATGATGACCGCAAGGCGCACCGGTTTTTCCGGCGTCGTCACGTCCCACATCTCGTGCGCCTGGTTGCCGAAATTGCGCAGCAGGTACACCTTGCTTTTGTCGCCCTTCGGAAGCTCGGAGCCGTTGCACACGCGCACCATCTGCGCGCCGCCGCTCTCGGCCTGCCCAGGCTCGCCGGGAATGTGGGCGAGGTAGCGCGGCTTGCGCGGATCGGTGACGTCGATGATCGAGGTACCGCTGTCCTCGTCGTGCCCCGTCAGCGGATTCATCGTCTTGCCGCCGTGATGGCCAACGTAGGCGATCCAGCGGCCGCGGTTCTCGCGCACGAGCGGCTGGTAGGCGCTGCGCGCCTGCAGGTCCTGGTGGCCGAGCAGGCTCATGTTCGAGGCGCTCGAGCCGTGCTGCGCCCAGGCGCTCGTCGTAACGGTCAGTGCCGCAACCGCAGCGAAAAAACCAGTCCTCATGCATCCCCCTCCGGTGGTCGCGCGAGGCGGCCATCGTACCCGAAGGCTGGCCGGACTACGGCATGCAGCTTGCGGGTGACCGGCCACTGGCGATGCCAGACGATCCGTTATTTCACTCTCTGGAGATACGCAATGATCAAGACCCTGATAGCAGTTGCAGTCGCCGGAGCCTTTGCGCTGCCCGTGGCGGCGCTGGCGTCGGCAGGTAGCGACAACATCGTGGTGGCGCAGGCTGGCGGCGGTGACGCGAGCAGCAGCCCCCGCCAGGCCGGCTCCAACCCTCCGGGACAGGCTTCGCCGGGCTCGGCGCGCGATGCCACCACTTCGACCGACCGCGAGACCGGCGCGGCCGGCCGCGCCAACCCGAGCACGGGCGCCTCGACGAACCGCACGGGCTTCGAGCGCCTCGACAAGAACGGCGACGGCTTCATCTCGCGCGACGAGGCGAAGGACGCGGCGGAGCTCAACACGCGCTTCAGCGAGCTCGACAAGAACAACGACGGCAAGCTCTCGCGCGAGGAGTACGACGCGCTCGACACCGGGACGCGCGGCGCGACCGGCGCGACGGGCACGGGCAGCATGAGCGGCGCGCAAGGCGTGCCCGGCAAAGGGCCCGGCGGCCAGGAAGCGGCGTCGCGACCCCTGGGTAGCGGCGACGGCAAGACCGGCGCCACACCCAAGTAGGGAGAAGGCACCCGCCGCGGCCGTTGTGGCGACGGCGGACGCTTCACCGGAGATCGATCCATGCTTTCATTTACCCGGACACTCGCCCTACTCGCGTTGGTTTATGCGGCCGGAACAGTAGCCGCGCCGCACGCCGAGAACGCGATGGAGTGCGGCATCGCCGCCGACATGGCCGTCGTCGCGCACTCGCTCGCCAAGGAGGAGGTGCAGCGCAAGAAGGCCGACACCATCATGGCGCGCATCTATGACGTATCGCAGTCCGACCGCGGCAAGGAGCTGATGAAGGAGATCCTCGACACCGCATACGGCCCGAGCGCGGCCGCCGGCGGCACGAGCGGCCAGAAATTCGCCGAGGATCTGTTCGCCACCTGCATGAAGTCCGGCGGCGACATGGATCCGGTGCTCGGCAAGAAACTCTAGTCGAGCTTCACCCCGGAATCCTTCACCAGCCGGCTCCAGAGCTTCGCGTCCGTGGCGATAAACGCGGCGAAGTCCTCGGGTGAGCGCGAGCCCGAGGTCTCGGTGCCTTCGCGCGCGAGCGTGCTTCCGGTTTCGGGCGCCCTCAGCGCCTGGCTCGTGGCGTCGTAGAGCTTCTTGAGCGCTTCGGCCGGCGTGCCGGCAGGCACGAAAAAGCCGTACCAGAACGAGATCTCGTAGTCGGGCAGCCCCGCTTCCGCCATTCCCGGCACGCCGGGCACGAGCGGCGTGCGCTCGCGGCTCGTCACGGCCAGCGCCTTCAAGCGCCCCGCCTGCACCAGCGGCAGCACCGAGGGCGGGGTGGCGAAAGCGAGCTGCGTATCGCCGGCGAGCACCGACTGCACGGCCGGTGCGCCGCCCTTGTAGGGCACGTGCACCATGTCGAGGCCGGCGACGCGCTGGAAAAGGACAGCCGCGAGATGCGGCGCCGAGCCGTTGCCCGAGGAGGCGAAATTGAGCTTCCCCGGATTCTTCTTGGCGTGGGCGATGAGTTCGGCGAGCGTGCCGGCGCCGACGCCCGCGTTCACGGCGACAACGAGGGGCGACGAGCTGACCTTGGTCACCGGCGCGAGATCGCGCAACGCGTTGTAGCCGATCTGCGGATTGAGCAGCGGATTGACGAGGATGCTCGAGGGGCTAGCGATCAGCACGGTGTAGCCGTCGGGCGGGCTTTTCGCCACGTGCTCCGCGGCGATGCTCGAGCCGGCGCCGGGCCGGTTGTCGATGACGATCGGCTGGCCGAGCGCGCGCTGCATCGGCTCCTGGAGCGTGCGCGCGACGAAGTCCGCCGCGCCGCCCGGCGCGAAGCCGACGACCAGCCGGACCGGCTTCGCCGGGTAGCTCTGCGCGAACGCATGGCCGGCGAAGAGCAATGCGAGCAACAGCTTCATGCGAGCGCCGCCTCCAGCGCCGAAAGCAGCGCGCCGAGCTTGGGCGGGCGCGCTTCGACGCCGATCTTCACCTGCGCATCGCGCAGCGCCGCAGAGGCGACCGGGCCGATCGAGGCGACGAGCGTGGCGTTCAGGCCGTCGCGTAGCGCCTCGGTTTTCTGGATGTTTTGTGCCACGAGAAAAAGGTTGCGCACCTGCTCGGCGTTGGTAAACACCGCGGCGTCCATCTCGCCGCGCTCGAGCGCCCCGATCAGCTCGGCGAGCGGTCCTGTGTCCTGCGGCAGCGACCAGCGGTAAGTGGGAATCTCGACCACCTCGGCGCCGCGCGACGCGAGCGCGGCTTCGAGCTCGGCGTTCACCGTTCCATAGCGCTGCACGATGACGCGCGTGCCGTGCAGTTCCAGGTTCTCGATCGCGGCGAGGATCTCGTGCGTCGTAAAAGGCTCGGCGGCGGCGCGGTCGATGCGTACGCCGCGAGAGCGCAGCGCCGCGGTAGGCTTGGGACCGCGAACCACCACCGTGCTTTTTTCGAGCAAGGCGAGAAACCGGGCGGTGACGCCCAGGCCATCGGTGGCGCTGAACAGAGCGCGCGTGCCGACGCCGGTCTGGAACACCGCCAGCTTCGCCGGCCGCTGCTCCAGGGACTGCACCAGCGCGGCGATTTTCGCCGGTTCCAGATCGGGCAGCTCCGCGAGCGCCGGCGCGTGGAACGGCACGCCGCCGCGCTGCGCGACGAGCTCGGCGAGCTGCCGGCCGAGCCGTGCCTCCAGCACGGCGATGCGCTTGCCTTTCACTTCGCTATGCGGGTATTGGCGAGGGCCAGCCGCTCAGAGACGTTGCGCACCAGCGCGCGCGTGAGCTGCAGCTGCGCCCCGAGGCTCATCTTGTCGAGCGCGGCGGGCTCGAACTCGGCGAGCAAGAGCTCGGTGTGCGATTCCACGGTGGCGTGGCGCGCCTCGCCGCCAGCGATGTAGGCCATCTCGCCGAAGAACTCCTTGCCGCCCACCATGTTGAGCAGGCGCCCCTGGCGCGTCACCTTCGCCTCGCCGCGCGCGAGGAAGAAGAAGCTGGTGCCCTTCTCCTTCTCCTTGACGATCGGCCTGGCCTTCGGCATGCGCGACCACTTGCCGGCGCGCGCCAGCTCCCAGAGTTCCGCATCCGAGAGCGAAGCGAGCATCGGCACGCTCTTCAGCACGACGTATTTCTCGCTGTCGGGTATCGCGCCCGGCGGCAGCACGCTCTGCCCGATCTTGGAGAGCTCGAGGGCGAAGTCCGCCCAGGTCGGATAGCGCTGCGCGGGCGTCTTCATCATGGCGCGCAGCACCACGGCATCG
>VBCP01000081.1:9593-16120 GCA_005888925.1 Betaproteobacteria bacterium
TCGGGCGACATGTAGTAGGGCGAGCCCATCTGCGCGGTCTGCACCACCTGGCTTTTCTTCAGGATCGCGGCGCCGAAGTCGGCGATCTTCACGTCGGTGCCCGAGGCCATCATGATGTTCGCCGGCTTGATGTCGCGGTGGACGATGCCTTCCTTCGCCGCGTATTCGAGCGCACCGCAGCACTTGAAGCCGATCTGCAGCACGTCGGACACCGGAAGCAGCTTGTCGGGCGTGACGTGCGCCGAGAGATCGCCGCCGTTGACAAGCTCGATCGCGATATGGCCCGAAGCCGCGCCGACCACGGCGTCGAGGATCGCGACGATGTGCGGATGGCGCAGCTTCCCGGCGAGCGAGGCTTCGTTGAGCAGCTGGCCGCGGTACACCGTGCCGAACTCCGGGTCGCGGAACACCTCGGGCTCGATCGTCTTCAGCGCCACTTCCTTGCCGGTGAAGGTGTCGCGCGCGAGATACACCGTTCCGGTCGCGCCCTTGCCGAGCAGCTTCTGGATGTCGTACTTGCCGACCTGCAGACTGAGGTCGAGGGTGAAACCGGATTTTTCGGTCACTTGAGTTTGGCGTGTAAGCTCAGCCCAATGTACCTCAATCCTCGCATCATCGCCTTGTACGACGAATACACGCATGCGCCGCTTTCACGGAGGCTGTTTTTGCAAAAGCTTGCGCGGCTCGCGGGCGGCGCCGCCGCGGCCGCGGCGCTCCTGCCGCTGCTGGAGAATGCGTACGCCGACCAGGTCAGCCGCGACGATGCGCGCCTCGAGACGGGCTACGTCGAGTACGGCGGCATGCGCTGCTATGTCGCGCGGCCGAAAAATACCGCCGGAAAGTTACCCGCTGTGGTAGTGATCCACGAAAACCGCGGCCTCAATGCGCACATCGAGGACGTGGCGCGGCGCGCCGCGCTCACAGGCTTCGCCGCGGTGGCGCCCGATCTGCTCTCGCCGCACGGCGGCACGCCGAAGGACGAGGATGCGGCACGCGGCCTCATCGGCAAGCTCGATCGCGGCCAGACCATCGCCAACCTGCTCGCGCTGGTGAACGACCTCGGCGCGCGCCCCGACGCCGGCAAAGTCGGCTGCATTGGTTTCTGCTGGGGCGGCGGCATGGCGAACCAGCTCGCGGCGCATTCCGACCAGCTCGCCGCCGCTTCGCCCTTCTACGGCGAGGTGCCCGATGCGCTCGACGTGCCGCGCATCAGGGCGCGGCTCCTGCTGCACTACGCCGAGCGCGACCCGCGCATCAACACCGGCGTGCCCGCCTATGAGGGGGCGCTCAAGGCGGCGGGCGTGCAGCACGCGATCCACATCTATCCGGGAACCGATCACGCGTTTCACAACGACACCGCCGGTGCGCGCTACAACAAGGAAGCTGCCGAGCTCGCCTGGAGCCGCACGATGGCCTTTCTGAAGGATGCCCTGAGATGAGATTTCTATTGCTGTTCTTGATGGCGAGTCCCGCGTGGGCCCAGGTCACGGTGCAGGAATACCCGGTGCCGAAGGGCCACGGCATCCACGACGTGTGGGCCGATGCGGCGCCGAACGGGCCGGTGTGGTTCTCCGCGCAGGGCAGCGGCCACCTCGGCATCCTCGAGCCGAAAAGCGGCAAGGTGGAGTTCGTCTCACTCGGCCGCGGCTCCTCGCCGCACGGTGTCGTCGCGGCAGAGGACGGCGCGCCGTGGCTCACCGACGGCGGGCAGAACGCGATCGTGCGCGTGGATCCGAAAACGCGCGCCGTGAAACTGTGGAAGCTTCCCGAGGACAGCGGCTACACCAACCTCAACACCGCGATCTTCGATCGCCACGGCGTGCACTGGTTCACGGGCCAGAGCGGCATCTATGGACGCCTCGACCCGAAAAGCGGCGAGATCAAATTGTTCGACGCGCCAAAAGGCCGCGGGCCGTACGGCATCCACGCCACGCCCGACGGCACCGTCTACTACGCCTCGCTCGCCGGCTCATACATCGGGCGCGTCGACGCGGCGAGCGGCGCGACGACCGTGATCGAGCCGCCGACGCGGCGGCAGGGCGCGCGGCGCGTCTGGTCGGATTCCAGAGGGAACGTGTGGGTCGCCGAGTGGAACTCGGGCAACCTCAGCCGTTACGAACCGGCAAGCGGTAAATGGTCGACCTGGCGCGCGCCGGGCGACGAGCCGCGCGTCTACGCGGTGTACGTCGACCCGGCCGACAAGGTGTGGGTTTCGGAGTGGACCGCGCAGGCGATGCTGCGCTTCGACCCGCAGACGGAGAAGTTCGAGACGTTCCGTTCCTCGAGCCGCACCGCCAACGTGCGCCAGATCCACGGCCGGCGCGGCGAGGTGTGGACGCCGGAGTCGGCCGCCGACAAGCTGGTGGTGTACCGCTACAAATGAAAACGGCGCTCCAGCCGCTGCGGTCAGTTTCTGCCTGACCGCAGCGGCGAGCGCCTCCCGTCCCCTTGGGTCCTGCTAAAGCTGATTCAGTGCAGTGAGCGCGCGAAGGTCCGCCCGCGGAGGAAATCGTAGGCGTGCGGCTGGTCCTTCACGAGGTCCGAGATCGCGAGCGTGATCTCGTCGTAGATTTCGTCGTACTGCGAGTCGAGCTTCGGGAACACGCCGATCTCGGTGACGAAGAGGTCGGCGTCCGGGATGCGGGTCTGGTCGAGGTCGCGCGGCAGCATGGTGCGGTCCTGCACCGAGAAGCCGTGCAGCGTCGGGCAGCGCGCGAAGAGCGCGCGGATCTTGGAGGCAACGTCGGCTTCCAGCCGGATGAGTAGGCTGTCGGGGAGGCCGGGCTTGAACTCGAGGGTCTTCATCTGTAGCGCCTTCCGGTATCGCAGTGTCACTGCGAATACTACAGGACGCCACAAATCGCGACATCGGGGATTTCCCGAGCGCACTACAGCGAAAACCCGAGAACGAGAATTGCTACACGAATGTGAAAACTGCTACAGCAAAAAGCCTTAGTGCAGTGTCCTAGCGAAGGTCCGTCCCCGCAGCAGCTCGGACGCGTCCGGCTCCTCTTCGAGGAACTCGGCCAGCGTGCGGGCGATGTCCTGGAAGATCTCGCCGTACTGCTGCGCCGAGAGCCGCGGCATGATGCCCACGTCGGAAACGAAGAGCTCGTCGTTCTCGCTGCGCACCGAAAACCCCCACAGTTCGGGGCAGCGCTCGAAGAGCGATTCCACCTGTTGATCGAGCTGGGATTCGATTCTCATGGCTCTACCGTATTCCTGGCAGGTTGCGCGAGCGGTCCCCGTACCCGGGCCCGCCCGGGCTAATCCCCTTCCCTACAGTGCCGTCGTGGTGGCGCGACATGAGCTCAAGCTAAACAGAGCGGACTTACCGGTCGCTTACGGAATGCCCCTTTCTCGCTTATCTTTACGATCCTTTTCAGGAGGGGGATAGCAAGTGGCCAAATTCCTCATCACGCCGCACTTCCGGCTGCACGAATGGGTCGCCGAGGAGAAGGGCTATTTCAGGTCCGAAGGGCTGGATTACGAATTCCGCGAAGCCTTCAAGGGCCAGGATCTCGCCAAGGCGCACGCCACGCCGGACAAGGTCGGCGCATACCAGAACATCGAGCAGGGCCGCGATACCAACGTCAGCTGCGCCTGCCACTGGACCGTGAACGTCGCGGCATCCAAGGGCCACGGCAAGATGTACGCGGACGCCTACTCGGTGTCCCCGGCCGCGGTATTCGTGCCGCCCGAGTCGCCGATCCGCGTGCCCGAGGACCTGCGCGGGGTGCCGATCTCGGTCGGGCACCAGTCCGGCAGCCACTACTCGACCATCCAGGCGCTCGAGCAGTACATGCCGCTTTCCGACATCAAGCTCTCGTTCGCCGACGGCATTCTCTTCTCGCGCCTGGAGAAGCTCATCGACCGCAAGGCGCCGGCCGCGGCGCTGTTCTCCGGACCCTACTATTTCCTCGAGCAGCTCGGCTTTCGCAAGGTGATCGACACCACTTTCATGATGGCGGCGATGCTGAACAACGAGCCCGACCCCGAGGACGTGAAGAGGTACTACCGCGCGCTACGCAGGGCGCAGCGCGACATCGACCTGCGTCCGGAGCTGCATACGCACCACTACCGCAAGGAGTTCCCGGCGCGCTTTTTGGATGAGGTGGACACCCGCCGCTGGGGACCGGGCGAGCGCATCGTGTTCGAGCCCTACACGAGGGAAGTGTTCGAGGAATCCTTCAACTGGATCCGCGAGCACCACATCTTCGACGCCAAGGACATGGGCGGCGGCAAGTACGAAGAGGCCTGCGTCTCGCTCGCGCAGTGAGTCGTAAAGGGGTCAGAGCAACTTTCCAGTTACAGGTGTTTCAGGAAAATTGCTCTGACCCCTTTTATTGGGGTGTGAAGCCGATGTCCTTCACGAGCTTGCCGTACTTGGCGTAGTCGCTTCTCAGCAGCTCCGCGAAGAACTCCGGCGACTCGCCGACGATGATCAGGCCGGCGTTGACGAGCTTGTCGCTCACGTCGGGCTCGCGCAGCGCGCGGTTGATCTCGGCGTTCAGCTTGAGCACGATGTCGCGCGGCGTCGCCGCCGGCGCCGCATAGCCGAACCAGCCGCCCGACTCGTAGCCCGGCACGTCCTCGGCCGCGACCGGCGTATCGGGCCATAGCGCGGGACGCGTCTTGTTCGTCGTCGCGAGGATGCGCAGCCGCCCGGACTTGATGTGCGGCGTCATGCCGGTGATGCCGTCGATGCCCGCCTGCACCTGCCCGCCCATGATGTCGGTGGCGATCGCCGCCGAGCCCTTGTAGGGCACGTGCGTGTAGGTGAATCCGCCCATCGTGCGCAGGTGCTCGAACGCCAGGTGCGGAAAGCCGCCTTCGCCGTTGGTCGCCACGGTGAGCTTCCCCGGGTTCGCCTTCGCGTAAGCCACCATCTCGCCGATGGTCTTGAACGGCACATTGGGGTTGGCGACGATCGCGAGATAGTTGGTGGTCGATACCGCGATCGGCGCGAAGTCCTTCAGCGGGTCGTAGGGGATGCTCTTGCTCGTGTGCGGCAGCACGACCATGTTGCCGCCCTGCACGCAGGCGATGGTGTAGCCGTCGGCGGGCGATTTGGCGACGTAGTCGAGGCCGAGCATGCCGCTCGCGCCCGGCCGGTTCTCGACGATCACCTGCTGGCCGAGGCGCTCCGCCATCTTCGGCGCGATCAGGCGCGACATGATGTCGGTGGTGTTGCCCGGCGGGAACGGGATCACGATGCGGATCGGCTTCGATGGATACGGCTGCGCATGGGCGCCGCACGCCGCCTCCAGCAAGACAGCGCAAAGCCATCGTTTCATCGCTATCCTCCTCCTCGGATGATTCTAAAAGTTTTCCTCGCCGCCGCTCTCGTCACCGGCGCCGCCCACGCCGCCGATGACTATCCGGCGAAGCCGGTGCGCATGCTCGTCGGCTTTCCGCCCGGCGGTGCCACCGACTTGATCGCGCGCATCCTGCAGCCGCGGCTCGCGCAGGGATTCAAGCGCGAGATCGTGGTCGAGAATCGTCCCGGCGCGAGCGGGGTGCTCGCGGCCGATCTCACCGCCAAGGCGGCGCCCGACGGCTACACGCTGAACCTCGTACGACCCGCTCCAGGATTTCACGCCGATCGCGCGGGTTGTCGAGCTGCCGAACGTCATCCTCGCGGGACCCTCGCTGCCCGCGCACAACCTGCGCGAGCTGGTGGCGCTCGCGAAGGCAAAACCGGGCACGATCAACTACGCCTCGCCGGGACCCGGCAGCGCCGGCCACCTGACCGGGGAGCTCTTCAAGCGCACTGCCGGCATCGACTGGGTGCACGTGCCCTACAAGGGCGGCGGCCCGGCGATGACCGATTTCCTCGGCGGGCAGATCAACGTGTTCGTCGGCGTCGTCTCGACGGCGGTGCCCTATGTCCAGCAAGGCCGGGCGCGCGCGCTCGCCGTTTCGGGCGCGCGGCGCGCCGCTCCGCTGCCGGACGTGCCGACGGTCGCCGAAAGCGGCTGGCCCGAATTCGAAGCGAGCACCTGGTACGCCCTGGTGGGACCCGCGCGCCTGCCGCAGCCGATCGTCGAGCGCTGGCATCGAGAGATCCTCGCCGCCCTCGCCGCGCCCGAGGTCCGGCAGGCGCTCATCGAGCGCGGCTACGAGCCGGCGCCGAGCACGCCCGCCGCGCTCATGGCCTTGCTTCGCGCCGAGACCGCAAAGTGGGGTCCCGTCGTGAAAGCGCTCGGCCTGCAGTCCTCCAATTAGTTCGCGGGAATCACCGGCAGCAGCACGAACGGCTGCCGCTCGAAATACAGCGTCACCTTCCCGCCGAAGATCTGCGGCGGCCGATCGGTTTCGTCGTCGTGCGTGAACGGGCCGCAGCCCTTCATGGGATTCTTCATGTTCGAGAGGCTCGCTGCCGGCTCGTCGTGCTCGTAGTCGCGGCCGCGGATGCTGAGCGCGATGCGATAGCCCGCCGGCACCACGATGCAGGTCGGCCAGATTTCTATATCGAGCTCGACCGGCTCGCCGGGTTTCAGCGGCTGTTTCTCGTCGTGCGTGTG
>VBCP01000509.1 GCA_005888925.1 Betaproteobacteria bacterium
AGCTCAAGCCCTCGCCTTCGCACCTTGGCGGCTAAATAGGGACGGACCCTATTTTTCTCATTACGGGAGACCTATGAGCCAACCGGCAAACAAGAAAGCCGCGCCTGCATCAAAGGGCCGCAACAAAGCCAAGAACAAGAAGCAACCGCAGCCTGCGAACGAGCGCAACGGCGACTCGGATGACATCGAGAGAGCCGTCTACGACGGGATGCAGGATTTGAGGACGACAAAGCCCAAGTGACCTCGCGGAGACAAGCGCTCATTGCCTTTTGCGCCGCAAGCCTGTCGGTGCCGCTGCGGGCGTTCGCACAGCAGAGATCCAAGCCCCGGCGAATCGGATTCCTGGCGACCCACGCAAGCACCGCAAATCCGGAATGGCGCGGCGCGTTCAAGAATGGCATGCGCGAGCTCGGCTATCTCGAGGAGCGCGATTACCTGGTCGAATACCGATTTGCAGCGGGCGACGGCAGCCGGTTGCAGGCATTGGCGGCGGAACTGATCGCGCTCGGGGTCGACCTGATTGTCGCGCCCACGACGGCAGCAGCGCTTGCCGCGCACAACAAATCTCGCAAAATCCCGATCGTCATCGCTACCGCAGCGGTTCCGATCGAGGCGGGTCTGGCGAAGAGCCTGTCGCGCCCGGGCATGAATGTCACCGGCCTCACCGGCCTGGGCGGCGCGCTTCAGCCGAAGCGGCTGGAGCTGATGCGCGATATCCTGCCGCAGCTGCAGCGGGTCGGGGATGTGCACAATCCGGACGTACTCGTCGACCGGTTGCTCACCGTGGAATTTCAGTCGGGCGCGCAAAAGCTGGGCATCACGATTGTGCCCCTGATCGTTCGAACCCGGAGCGACCTCGACCCAGCGTTCGCCAGGCTGAAGCAGGAAAACGCGCATGCCCTGTTCGTTTCGCCCACGGTCGCAAACCTCAGCTTGCGAGAAAACCTCATCGAGTACGCAGCCAGGAATCGGATACCGGCAATGTACGGCTCGGCCGAGTTCGCCGAGAAGGGAGGCCTCATCTCCTACTCGGCGAATTTTGTCGACCAGTACCGCCGCGCAGCGGCTTACGTGGACAAGATCTTCAAGGGCGCCAACCCCGCGGAATTGCCGATCGAGCAACCGACGAAGTTCGACCTGGTCGTGAACGCCAGGACCGCCAAGGCACTGGGCCTCCCGATTCCGAAGTCGATCCTGCTGCGCGCCGACCGCATCATCGAATAGCCGATGGCCTCCTACGTCGACTCGGTCCTCGCCGATGGAGAGCGAATCATCCATCGCGCTTCAATGTCGCACTGGAACTTCCTCGTCTCCTACCTCATCGGCGGCGCGTTCGTGGTGGCCGGCGTCGCCGCGCTGACGATTCCCGAGCAGAAAGCGTCGCACGCCCTGGCCGCTGTGCTGCTCGCGCTCGGTTTCCTCGTCATCCTTTCCGCCGTGATTCGCCGCCACACGACCGAGCTCGTCCTGACCGACCGGCGCATCATCACGAAGCGCGGCATCATCTCGCGCGCGACTGTCGAGATGAACCTCGCCAAAGTGGAAAGCGTGCACGTCAATCAGTCGCTGCTCGGCAGGATGCTGAACTACGGCGACGTGACCGTCGTAGGAACCGGCTCGTCTCTCGAGCCGCTGGTGGGCATCGCGCGGCCGCTCGACCTGCGCCGCAAGCTCGGCGAGATGTCGCAGCCGGGTGAGGCCAAGCCGAGTGCCTAGGCGGGACCTACTTCAGGATCAGCTCGCGCACCAGCTCTGATCCGATCACCTCGCGCATCGATTCGCGATCGGCGGACTTCTGCATCGATTGCTTGCGCGAGCCGAACACCTTGTTCATGAGCGGCGCCTCGCGGTCTTCCATGCCGTCGAACGCGGCCATGTTGGCGTACGTCGTCGTCAGGTAGAGATCCGCCTCGTTCGGAGTGCGCGGGCGCGTGCTGTAAACGCTATAGCCGACGATATTGCCGGCCTTCTTGCTCGCCTCCATCAGCTCGCGATACGGGCCGGCGAGATAAGCCATGTACTCGTCGAACTTCCCCGGCTTGACCTTGACGGAAGTGACCACGGTCACCGGTCCCTCCCGATAGGGGCGTGCTTCCTGTGCTTGCGTCGCAAAGGCAGCCGCGCTCAACGCCACGGCCAGAAAGGGTGAAAGCGGCGCGCATTGTGGCCTAGAATCCTCCCGAGGAGGAACCCATGGACCCGCATCGCGACGCACGCCGCACCTTTCTCAAGGAGATGACCGCATTGGCTGCCCTCAGCGTTCCCGGCATCGCTGCATCGAAGAGCAAGAGCTACGACCCGGCCGCGCGCTTCGAGATCAAGGTGAGCGAGGTGCCGTTCCGCAAGAACGCGCAGGGCCGCCAGCTCATGGCGCGCATCTATCAGCCCGTATCTTCCAATCAGGGCGCGGGGCCGTTTCCGGTCGTGCTGGATCTGCACGGCGGCGCCTGGCAGCGCAAGGACCGCAAGGCCGAAGAGCCGATGGACCGCGCGATCGCCGCGAGCGGCGTGCTGGTGGTGGCGATCGACATGACGCTCTCCGGCGAGGCGCCCTACCCGGCCTGCGTCCAGGACGCGAGCTACGGCGTGCGCTGGCTGAAAGCGCGTGCCGCGCAGTGGAAAGGCGATCCCTCGACGCTCGGCCTCTACGGCAGCTCGAGCGGCGGCCACGTCGCGGAGCTGATCGCGCTGCGGCCGAATGACGAGCGCTACAACGCGATCCCGCTCGAGAACGCGCCGAAGGTCGACACGAACGTCGCCTACGTCGCGACGCGCTCGCCGATCAGCGACCCTTACGCACGCTGGCAGCAGGCCGAAAGGAAAAAGAACGAGAACCTGATCAAGGCGAGCAAGACCTTCTTCCAGCCATGGGAGGCGATCCATGAAGCCAACCCGCAGGCAATCCTGGAGCGCAAAGAGAAGGTGGTGCTGAGGCCGCTGCTGATCATGCAGGGCGAGCTCGACGACAACGTGCTGCCGGCGGTGCAGGAG
>VBCP01000510.1 GCA_005888925.1 Betaproteobacteria bacterium
TCGCGAGTCTGGCCCTGCGCGTCGAAGCCGATCAGCGTCAGCAGCAGGATGAAGCCGAAGACCAGCCGGTCGATGCTCATATGGGGCAGGGATGCTTCGCCACGACGCGGTTGACGCGCTGCGGCACGGGCTCGCCCTCGGCCCAGGTCCGCAGCAGCGCGTCGACCACATCATGTTTCTGCGTGCGCGCGATCACGCGCTCGTTGAGCTCGAGCGTCACCCCCGGGCCCGGGGCGTAGGCGATGGTCACCCGGTCGCCGACCGAGATCTGGCGCCAGGCGCTCTTGATCGAGCTCATGCTGGCAGCGTCGAGCTGCTCCTCCAGGGTACGGTCCCATTTCTTGGGGAGGTCCTTCGGCAGGAAGCTCTTGTTGAGGATCTGCACATGCAGGGCCTTCGGCTGCTTCGGGTCCTGCAGCGCGGCGTCGGGCGCGGCGCGCGGCGGCACGTAGAGCGCCGCCGCATAGTGGTGGATCCAGAGCGTGTCGCGCGTGGCGCAGCTCGCCGCCGGCAGCGACTGGTTGCCCACGCGCAGCGAACTCGGCACCTGAATTGCCGTGGCGGGGATGAGCGTCAGGACGCCAACGGCCAGCACGGCGAAGGCTAAGAGCCACTTCACGGGAAGGGTGCTGCAAATTGCGGTCCCGAGCGGAAACCGGCGCCTGACCCCGATTCCAGTGGGTAAAACGCGGGAGTTCTGTAATTCCGGGAACGAAATGTGCCTCTCTGTTCCGAAGATGTCCGTCAAAGCCCCGACGCTGTCGCTTTTCCTGGCGCTCGCCGCCTGCGCCAGCGCGCCGCCGCCGGCCACCGAGCTCGCCGCCGCGCGAGCCGCGATCGAGCATGCGGGGCCGATCGGCGCGCACTACGCGCCGGCCGAGCTGGCCGCGGCGCAAAGCAAGCTCGAGCGCGCGGAGCAGGCCATGGCACGCGGCGACCGCGTGCTCGCGCGGCGCCTCGCCGAGGAAGCCGAAGTCGACGCCAGATTTGCCTGGGCCGTGGCCGAGAACGAGCGCTCGCGCCAATGACACGGTTAGCGCTCATCGGAGTTTTGCTTCTCGCGGCGTGCGCCGTGTCGCCGCCGCCCAACCAGCCGGCTCTGGAGCAGGCGCGGGCCGCCTACAGCGCGGCGCAAGCCGATTCCGAAGTGCTGCGTCACGCCGCCGCCGAGCTCGACGTCGCAGCACGCGCGCTCGCTGACGCCGAGAACTCCAAAACGGGTGAGGAAGCGGCCCATCGGGCCTACCTCGCCGAGCAGCGCGCGCGCACCGCGCGCGAGCTGGGGCACGCGCGGGCGAACGAGCGCCAGGCGCTCGAAGCGCGGCTGCGCGACGCCGAGGAAGCGCGCGACCGCGCGCTCGCGCGGGCCAAGGAGATCGAGCAGGAGCGCGACCTGAACGACCGGCTGAGCGCGCAGCTGCGCCGCCTCCAGGCCCAGGTCGCCGAGCTGCAGGCGCGCGAGACCGAGCACGGCTGGATCCTGACGCTGGGCAGCGATCTTTTGTTCGACCTCGGCCAGGCGCGGCTCAAGCCCGGCGGCCGGCGCGCGCTCACCAGCCTCGCGCGCTTCATGAGCCAGCATGCGGAGCGCAAGATCGTGATCGAGGGCTTCACCGACAACAGCGGCTCGCCGCAGGCGAACCAGCGCCTCTCGGAGCGGCGCGCGGCGGCGGCGCGGCCTACCCGGTCGCGAGCAACGACAACACCGGCGGGCGCCAGCTCAACCGGCGCGTCGAGATCCTGCTCGGCGAGACCGCGACCCGCGCCGCCACCGGTGCCGGCGCCGGCGCCTCACGCGCTCGCTAGCGCGGCGCGCCGGCCGCGCTCGACGTCGATGCCCAGGAGCAGCGCGAGGCCGATGACGAAGTAGAGGCCGGTGGCGAAGATGCCGAGGCGGTGGTTGCCGGCGAAGATCCAGGTCACCGCGCCGTAGGTGAGCGGGCCGAAGATCGACGCCGCCTTCACCGCGAGTCCCCACAGCCCGAAGAACTCGGCGAGCCGCGCCGGCGGCGCGAGATAGCCGACCACCGCGCGGCCGGCAGCCTGCGAGGAGCCCATGCAAAGCCCGGCGAGGTTCGCAGCGATCCAGAAACTGAAGCTGGAGTGAGAGAAGCCGGCGATCAGCACCATCACGATCCAGCCCACCAGCGTGAGCGCGAGCGAGCGCACGTGCCCGATCGCGTCCTGCAGGTAGCCGAAGGCAAAGGCGCCGATCGCGGCGGTGATGTTCACCACCAGGATCAGGGTGATCGTCTCCTGCGTGGTGAACTTCATCGCCTGCTCGGCATAGATCGCGGCCAGCGCGATCACCGCGGTGATGCCCGCCTGGTAGAAGAGGATGCACAGGAGGAAGCGCCACAGGTCGCGGTAGCGATGCGCCTCGCGCATCGTCTCGCGCAGCCGCGCCCACGGCGAGTGCACCACCGGCTGCGGCACGGCGCGCTCCTTGAGGAAAATGAACGTCGGCGTGGCCGCCACCGCGAAGAAGACGGCGGTGATGAGCATCGTCACCGGCACATAGTGGCTGGCGGGCTGGCCCTGCGACGCCATGATGTAGGCGAGGCAGATGCCGAGCGCGGCGAGGCCGCCGAGATAGCCGAAGCTCCAGCCCCAGCCCGACACGCGTCCCATCGCCTGCGAATCGGCGAGCTCCGGCAGGAAGGCGGCGATCACGTTCTCGCCGGCGCCGAAGAAATAGTTCGATACCGCGACCAGCACCAGCGCGAGCATCACCGCACCCGGTCCCACCAGCGCGAGCAGCGCGGTGAACGCCACGCACCCGATGGTCGTCAGCAGCAGCAGCTTCTTCTTCGCGGCGTGCGCGTCGGCCCACGCGCCGATCACCGGGCCGGTGAGCAGGATCGCGGCATAGGAGATCGACAGCGCCGCGGTCCACGCGAAGGTCGCCCACGGCGCATTGCCCACTACCGCGCCGACGAAATACGCGCCGAACACCGCGGTGATGACCACGGTCGTGTAAGCCGAATTGGCGAAGTCGTACATGCTCCACGCCCAGACTTCGCGGAACTTGACGTCGGAAGCGAGCGCTTTTCGCACGCCGAGAGGGTAGCAGGATCAGCCGCGCTGCTTTTTCAGCTCGGCCTGGTAGGCCTCGAGCTGCGGCAGGAACGCCTTGCGGCGCTCGAGGCTCTCGCGGGACCAGTACTTCTCGCGGTCGTAGTACTCCGGCACCGACGGCATGCCGGGCGGCAGCACGACCCACGGCTGTTTTGACGCCGTGAAAATGTGGATGTCGGGCGGCAGCCGATCGGGATCATCGAGCGTCCCGACGCGCACGAAGCTGAGGAGCGATCCCGCGCCGGCGTAATGGCTCCAGAGGGCGATGCGGCACTTCGGGCAGCGCGCGATCTGCTGTCCCATGCCGCTCTGCGAGGGCGTATCGACGAGCTCGGGCTTTGCAGCGAGCACGCAAAGGCGATCGGATTCGATCATCGCGTTGAGCGCGAACGACGCGCCGGTCTCGCGCTGGCACCAGCGGCAATGGCAGCAGTGCACGAAGAGCGGCTTCGTCTCCATCCGGTAGCGCACCTGCTTGCAGTCACAGCCGCCTTCGAGCGGAAAGCTCATTTCGATCTCCATCATTGCACGCGCACGGCGTCGCCCACTTGCACCGTGCCCTCGCGCAGCACGCGCGCGTAAAGCCGGCTCCAGCCCGGATTCACCTTCTGCGACACGCGCGCGAAGTCGCCGGCGCTGAAGTAAGGCCGCAGGTTGTTGCACGGCCCGGCGTAGGAGGTGAGCTCGAGCCGCACCTCGCCCACCTCGAGCTTCGCGCCTGGCACCATCTGTTCCCACGGCACGCCGGTGAGCGTGAAGTTCTCGCCGATGCAGCCCACGTCGATGGCATGGCCCTCTGCTTGCAGCGCCCGGATGAGCTCCAGCGAATACAGGCACACCGCCCGCGTCGGGCCGCCGTGGTAGCGCGGGTCGCGCTGGCGATCTGCTTCGACGCCGCGGACGCGAACCGCGGCCGCGCTGCGCGCGATCTTCGGCACGCCGCCATTCGAGACGTTGATCGAGTGCAGCAGTCCCGTGCTCATCCGAACGCAATCCGGTAGCGCACGCCCTCTTTGCCACCAAATTGCGGCGGCTTGATGAAGCGCTCGAAGAAAACGCCGCCGTTGGCCTCGATGACGCGCTGTGACGGCCGGTTATCGGGATCGGTCGTCAGCTCGATGTAGGGCAGGCCTTCGGCGCGGATCTCCGGCAGCAGCAGCGCGAGCGCAAGCGTCGCATAGCCTTTGCCTTGCTTCCACGGCACCACGGCATAGCCGATATGCCCGAGGCAGTAGGGCGGCAGCTCGGTCGTGCCGGGTTGCCAGCGAAAGCTGATGCTGCCGCAGAACTCGCCATCCCACAGCCAGCGGCGATAGCCGGGAAGGCGCGCGACGCTCGAGCCGTCGGGCAGCGTGATGCGAGGCCCCTTGGCTTCGCGGTCCACGAGACTGGCGAGAAACGCGGCCGCGTCCTCTTCGATCTTGTCGAGCTCTTCTTGCGCCGCGACCTGCCCGCGCACGTTGTCGGGCGACCACCCGCGCTCCAGCGCCGCTCTATAGCTTGGCAAATATTCGTGAGACGGCCAGACGAGATGCATGCGATTAGCGCTCGATGTTGCGTGCCATCGCCCGATACCTGCAATAAGCCACGGTCGGCTCCGATCCCCGGAATGGGCCATGAGAGTTTGAGGTATAGTCTTTTGCCTATGCAACAAGCAGTTAAGACAGAAACTTCCGCGCATAGACTCACGATCAACGAGCTGCTCGACTGGCTGGTCGAGGACAAGCTCGTGGCGGCGGAGGTGGCCGAGGAGCTCAAGAAGGAGCGCCGCTATTACCGCGGCGCGCTGCATCCGCTCGTGATCATCGCCGAGCAGAAATGGCGCCCGCCCGGCGCGGGCGCGAAGCTCCTCGGCCTCGAGCCGCTGACCGAGTGGCTCGCCAAGCGCGTCGGCATGGAATACATGCACATCGACCCGCTGAAGATCGACTTCACCGGAGTGACCGAGGTGATGAGCTCGGCGTATGCGACGCGCTTTCGCATCCTGCCGGTCGGCGTGACGCCCAAGGAAGCGATCATCGCCACCGCCGAGCCGAACGTGCGCGACTGGGAGAAGGAGCTCGCGCCGATCATCAAGCGCGACATCAAGCGCGTGATCGCGAACCCGCTCGACATCGAGCGCTACCAGGTCGAGTTCTACAACCTGGCGAAGTCGATCAAGGGCGCCGGCAAGACGACCACCGGCGCGAGCGGCCTGTCCAACTTCGAGCAGCTGGTCGAGCTCGGCAAGAGCGACAAGCCGGTCGACGCCAACGACGCGCACGTGGTGCGCATCGTCGACTGGCTGTGGCAGTACGCCTTCGAGCAGCGCGCGAGCGACATCCACATCGAGCCGCGCCGCGAGCAGGGCATCGTGCGCTTTCGCATCGACGGCGTGCTGCACCAGGTCTACCAGATCCCGGCCGCGGTGCTGCTGGGCATGACCAGCCGCATCAAGATCCTCGCGCGCATGGACGTGGTCGAGAAGCGCCGGCCGCAGGACGGACGCGTCAAGACGCGCACGCTCGCCGGCGAGGAGATCGAGCTGCGGATCTCGACTTTGCCCACCGCCTTCGGCGAGAAGCTGGTGATGCGCATCTTCGATCCGGAAGTGCTGGTGCGCGACTTCAAGGAGCTCGGCTTCTCCGAGGAGGACCACAAGCGCTGGCAGGACATGACCAACCGGCCCAACGGCATCGTGCTCGTCACGGGGCCTACGGGGTCGGGCAAGACCACCACGCTCTACTCGACGCTCAAGACCCTGGCCACGCCCGAGGTCAACGTCTGCACCATCGAGGACCCGATCGAGATGGTCGAGGGCTCGTTCAACCAGATGCAGGTGGTGCAGCAAATTGATCTGGGCTTCGCCGAGGGCGTGCGCGCGCTGATGCGCCAGGACCCGGACATCATCATGGTGGGCGAGATCCGCGACCTCGAGACCGCCGAGATGGCGGTGCAGGCGGCGCTCACCGGCCACCTGGTGCTCTCGACGCTGCACACCAACGATGCGCCGAGCGCGGTGGCGCGCCTGCTCGAGCTCGGCGTGCCGCCTTATCTCCTGAACGCGACGCTGAACGGCGTCATGGGGCAGCGCCTGGTGCGCACGCTCTGCCCGCACTGCAAGCAGAAGGTGGAGCTGCATCGCAGCGAGGACCAGTCGGCCTGGGAGGCGCTGGTCGCGCCGTGGAAATCCAAGCACCCGGCGCGGCTCTACAAGCCGGTCGGCTGCCTCGAGTGCCGCATGACCGGGTTCATGGGACGCATCGGCGTCTACGAGACGCTGCTCTTCACGGGCGCCATCAAGAGCCTGGTGAACGCGCAGTCCGACCTTGCGGCGCTGCGCGAGCAGGCCTTCAAGGACGGCATGAAGCCGCTGCGCATCAGCGGCGCGATGAAGGTGGGCGCCGGGCTGACGACCATCGAGGAAGTCCTCAAGGTCGCGCCGCCGGTGCGCGACAGCGCCGCCTAGAGCGATGATGGCCGACGCGCTGCTGCTCGTTGCGGCGTTCTCGGCCTGCGTCGTCTACCTGGTGATGGTGGTGCTCGCGCGCCGGCGCGAGCGCGAGCTCGCCGTGGCGCGCGCCCACGAGGAGCGGCTGAAGAGCCTCACCGAGCTTTCCGCCGACTGGTTCTGGGAGACCGACGCCGAGCACCGCATCACCTGGCTCTCCGGCGGCGGGCCGGTGGCCACGCTCTTCGGCGACACGCCGACCTATGGCAAGCGCTTCTGGGAGATCCCGCGCGTCGAGGTCGACGCGCGCGCGCTCGAAACCCATCTGGAGCGGCTGGGCAAGCAGCTGCCGTTCTTCGATCTCGAGATCGCGCGCTCGGATGAGCGCGGCGCGCGCCAGGTGCATATCGTCTCGGGGCAGTCGCACCACAGTCCCGAGGGCCGCTTCGTCGGCTATCGCGGCGTCGGCCGCGACGTCACCGAGCAGCGCCAGGCCGAGCGCAGCCTGCAGCAGGCGAAGGCGCGGCTCGAGCTCGCGCTGGACGGCGGCAACATGGCCGAGTGGCACTACGTCGTCGCCGGCGACGAGCTCTACGCCGGCGACGGCTGGGTGCGCTTCCTCGGCCACGACCGCTCGCCGGTGATCACGCGCGGCGAGCAGTTCTTCGCCACGATTCATCCGGACAATCGCGCCGCGGCGCGCGGGGCCTGGGTGCGCGCACTGAAGGGTGAGGCGGCCGAGTACGACGCCGAATTCCGCGCCGCGACGCGCGACGGCGGCTGGAAATGGCTGCACGCCAAGGGGCGCGTCACCGAGTGCGGTGCCGATGGGCGCGCCGCGCGCATGTCGGGCATCGTCGCCGACATCGATGCGCGCAAGAGCGCCGAGACCGCGCTAGTCGAGGCCGACCAGCGCTTCCGCGACGTCGCCGCGGTGTCGAGCGAGTATGTCTGGGAAGCCGACGCCGAATGGCGCTACACCTATCTCTCGGAGCGCGTCGAGGCGCTGATCGGCTACCCGCGCGCCGAGCTCCTCGGCCGCAAGCTGTGGGAATTCCTGCCGCTCGGCGAGGACCGCGCGATGCGCGCCTGGTTCGCCAGCCACGGCGCCGAAGGCCGCCCGTTCCGCGATCTGGTGCACCGGGTCATGACCCGCTCGGGCGGCGTCCTCTGGCAGTCGCTCGCCGGCGTGCCGCTGCGCGACGCCGAGGGCGGCTGGGCCGGCTATCGCGGCACGGCCGCCGACGTCACCTCGCGCAAGCAGGACGAGGCGCGCATCGAGCAGCTCGCGACGCGCGATGCGCTCACCGGGCTTGCCAACCGCGCGCTGCTCGCCGAGCGCACCGCGCAGGCGATCCTCGACGCGGCGCGCGGCCGCTCGCAGCTCGCGCTGCTCGCGATCGATCTGGACCGCTTCAAGCTGGTCAACGACTCGCTTGGGCATGCCGCGGGCGACGCGCTGCTGCGCGCGGTTGCCGAGCGCCTGCAGAACGCGCTGCGGCGCGAGGACACGCTCGCGCGCCTGGGCGGCGACGACTTCGCGCTGCTGTGGAACGGCCTCAAGTCGCGCGAGGAGGCGGCGGCGCTCGGCGAGCGGCTGCTCGCGATCCTCGCCCGGCCGTTCACCGTCGAAGGCCGCACGCTCACCGTGGGTGCCTCGATCGGCATCGCGCTCTACCCGCGCGACGGGCGCGACTTCGCCGAGTTGCTCAAGCAGGCCGACGCTGCCATGTACCACGCCAAGGACTCGGGCCGCGCCGGGTTCCGCTTCTTCCATCCGGCGCTCGGCGAGCGCGCTTCCGAGCGGCTGCGCGTCGAGAACGAGCTGCGCGCGGCGCTGATCCGCAGCGAGCTGCTGCTGCACTGGCAGCCGGTGGTGCAGGGACGCTCGCAGATCGTCGGCGCCGAGGCGCTGGTGCGCTGGCACCATCCGTCGCTCGGCCTGCTCGGCCCCGAGGAATTCGTGCCGCTCGCCGAGGACAGCGGCCTGATCCGCGCGGTCGGCGAGTGGACGCTCGAGCGTGCGCTTGCGCAGGCCGGCGCCTGGCAGCGCGAGCTACCAGGAAACCCCTGGTTCGCGGTCAACGTCTCGGCGCCCGAGCTGGCGCAGGGCGACGCCTTCGTCGAGAAGGTGAAGGCTTGCCTTGCGGCGCACGCCCTGGACGGTTCGCGCGTCGAGCTCGAGGTGACCGAGCGCGTGCTGATGTCGAACTTCGAGGAGAACGCCGAGACGCTGCGCAAGATCGGCGAGCTCGGCGTGCGCTTCGCGATCGACGATTTCGGCACCGGCTACTCGAGCCTCGCGTATCTGCGTCACCTGCCGATCGACAAGCTGAAGATCGATCGCCTGTTCCTGCAGGCGATCGAAACTAATGCCGCCGACCAGGCGATCGTGCGCACCATCGCCTCGCTCGCCGAGGCCGTCGGCGTCGGCGTGGCGGCCGAAGGGCTCGAGAGCGCCGCGCAGCTCGACTGCCTGCTCAGCCTTGGCTGCGAGCAATGGCAGGGGCACCTCTTCAGTGCGCCGCTCGACGCTCAGGCCTTCGCCGCGCTCTTCTCGTCGGCCTTGCGCTCGGAGCGCACCGCGCGCAGCTCCGAAGGCTGAATCAGGCCTTCGCCCGCGGCATGCGCCGCGGCGTGCTCGCTGTCGGGCGCGAGCACCAGCTGGCAGCCGGTGTGCGCCACTTCCGCGATCAGCCGCTCGATCGCCGCGACCCGGCGCGGGTGGCGGTTTACCGAGCGGATGTAGATCACGCGGATGCGCTTGGGGAAGCGCCGCACGATGTCGGCGTACACCTCGGGGTCGTTCTCGCCGCTGTCGCCGATCAGGATGAAGGGCAGGCGCGGATACGCCTCGAGCAGGGCGCCGATCGCCGCGCGCTTGTGGTCGCGCGGCATGCGCAGCCCGAGGTTGCGCAGGAAGAGCGGCCCCTCCGGCAGTCCCTGCACCTCGAGGTACTCGGCCAGGGGGACGTAGAGGTTCCAGGGACTCTTGGAGACATAGAAGAACGGATTCACGCCGCCATG
>VBCP01000513.1:0-3810 GCA_005888925.1 Betaproteobacteria bacterium
TCGAGCGCCCCGAGTGGGTGCCGCCGCCGATGCGGGACACATCGGTGTCGCCGGCGAGCAGATGCACCTGGTCGAGCTCGACGCCGAGCCACTCGGCGATGAGCTGCGCGAAGCTCGTCTCATGCCCCTGGCCCGACGAGATCGTGCCGAGCACGACGTCGACGCGGCCTTCCGGCCGGACCGCGACTTCGGCGCGCTCGCGCGGATGGCCGGTATTCAGCTCGATGTAGTTGCCCATGCCGATGCCGCGCAGCTTGCCTTGCGAACGTGACCGGCGCCGCCGTTCTTCGAACGTGGACCACTGCGCCAGTTCGAGCGCGCGCGCCTGCGTCGCCGCATAGTCGCCGCTGTCGTAGACCAGGCCTTGCGGGTTCCGGTACGGAAAGGATGCGATCAGGTTGCGGCGGCGGAGCTCCGCGCGGTCGAAGCCATGGCGCCGGGCAGCGAGGTCGATCAGGCGCTCGATGACGAACATCACCTCGGGACGTCCGGCGGCGCGATAGGGCGAGGTCGGCATGGTGTTGCTGAGCACCGCGCGCGCGCGCAGGGCGGCCGCGGGCATGCGCGCCGACGTTGCTGGTGTTCGTCGAGCGGAAGGCGAGGAAGTTGCCTTCGGCATCGAGCGCGAGCTCGGCCTGCGCGCGCAGATCGCGGCTGTGATCGTCGGTGAGGAAGCATTCGCTGCGCTCGGCGCGCCACTTCACGGGCCGCCCGAGGCGCCGCGCCGCCCAGGCGACCAGCACGTGCTCCGGGCAGATGTAATTGCGCACGCCGTAGCTGCCGCCGACGTCGCGCGCCACGACGCGCACCGCGTCTTCCGGCACCCCGAGCGCGCCGGCGACATCGGTGCGGAAGCGTTGCACACCGCCCGAGGGCGTATAGACGGTATAACGCCCGTTCTCGTAGACGCCGAGCGCTGCGCGCAACTCGAGCGGCACGCCGGTGACCCGGTTCAGCGTCGTCTCGAGGCGCACGACGTGCGCCGCGCGGCGGAACGCAGCGTCCACGGCCGGGGCATCGCCGACGTTGGCGTCGACGCAGATGTTCGAGCCGATATCGCTCCAGACCATGGGCGCATCCGGCGCGGTGGCATCCACTGTTTTGGTGGCAGACGGCAAAGGCTCGAAATCGATCACCACCGCATCGGCGCCGTCTCTCGCCGCCATCGCCGTCTCGGCGATGACCATCGCCACCGCCTCGCCGACGAAGCGCGCCTTGTCGGTCGGCAGCACGACGTACGGCGGAATCTTAAAAGCCGAGCCGTCGCGGTTCTTGAGCACCACCTCGTGCGGGTTTACCGTGACCGGCTTGTGCGGCAGCGGCTTCAAGCCGTCCGCCGCCGCATCGGTGCCCGTGAGCACCGCGAGCACGCCGGGGATCTTGGCGGCGGGCGCGCTGCTTATTGAAAGGATCGTGGCGTGTGCATGCGGCGAGCGCACCATGCACGCGTAGACCTGGCCGGGCAGGTTCCAGTCGTCGGCATAACAGCCGGCGCCGCGCAGCAGGCGATCATCTTCCTTGCGCCGGACCGGCTGGCCGATCACTAGAGGTAGTTCTTGAGGTCGACGGCGGGGTACGCCACCTTCAGATAGCGGGCGCGCTTCTCCGCCGGCAGCGTCGCGTCGATGATCACCTTGGTGACGATGCCGTGCTCGTCGCAGCTCGGATCGAGCTCGTTGCCGTGCGCGCCGGGCACGGCCGCGAAGCCGTGATCCCAGCGCGTGCGCGTGGCGAGCGCCCACAGGACATCCGCCGGGTCGAAGATGTCGACGTCGGCATCGACCACGATCACGGTCTTGAAGTTGACGTGCGCCGCCATCGCCGCGAGCGCGACGTTCTTCGCCTCGCCGGGCTCGGGGTTGTCGAGCGCGACGATCGCGGTGAAGCCTGCGGCGTAGGGCGGCAGGTGCACCGCCTTCACGCGCGGGCTGATGTGGCGCACGAAGCGCTCGAGCAGCGGCTCGCGCGTGATCATGTTGCCGAGGCTGACGTGCTCGTAGCCGCCGCCGTTCATGGTCTGGAAGATCGGCTGGGCGCGATGCGTGATCGCCGTGATGCGCGCGACGTGCTTCGGGTCGGCGCCCGAATAGTGGCCGGTGAATTCCGCCATCGGCCCCTCCATCTGCCGTTCCCCGGCGAGCACCTCGCCTTCGATGATGATCTCCGCGGTGGCAGGCACCATCACATCGCAGGTGGTTGCGCGCACCACGGCGATCGGTGCGCCGCGCAGGCTGCCCGCGACCTCGTATTCGTCGCCGTCGTAGCGGAAGGCGCCGGCCATCATCACCACGGGGTCCGGCCCGATCGCGACGCAGAACGGCAGGTTCTTGCCCTGCGGCTCGAGGCGATCGAAGAACGCCTTGATGTGGCGCCAGATGTTCATGCTGATGCCGGCGCGGTCGCGGCCGTGGATCTGCATGCGGTTGTACGACAGGTTGTGCCGCCCGCTCTGCGGATCGCGCGCGATCACGACGCCCGCGGTGACGAAAGGCGCCGGGTCGAGCGGCGAGTGCGTCGGGATCGGCCAGGCGCCGAGGTCGGGGCTTTTCACTTTCACTTCCTGGCAGGGCGCTGCGCCCTGATGCGCCTGCGGCTTGATGGGCTTCTGCGTCGCTGCCGCCATGCGAGCGCCCACCTCGGATACTTCACAACCCAGGGCGAGCGCGATGCGCTTCTGCGAACTCAGCAGCGCGCCGGTGACGGGAATGTCGTAGCCCTTCACCGAATGGAACAAGGCGCCCTTGCCGGCGCGCTCGCAGGCGTTGAGCACTGCGCCGAGCTCGCGCACCGGGTCAACCGTCTTGCGGATGTCGTAGAGCTCGCCCGCGTCGCGCGCGATGTCGATGAATTTGCGCAGGTCCATGCTCAACCCTCGCGCCGTACCGCGCTCTCGTGCCAGCGGCGCAGCGCGAAATGGTTGACCAGCGTCAGGACCACGAAGATCAGGATGCCGGTGCCGGTGATCATGAAGAGCGCGGCGAACATGCGCGGGATATTGAGCTGGTAGCCGGACTCCAGTATGCGGTAGGCGAGCCCCGACTGGATGCCGCCCGAGCCGGCGACGAACTCGGCCACCACCGCGCCGATCAGGGCAAGGCCGCCGCTGATCCGCAGGCCACCGAGGAAGTAGGGCAAGGCGCTCGGCAGCCGCAGGTACCAGAACACCTGGCGGCGCGAGGCGCCATAGAGCTCGAGCAGGTTCAACAGGTTGTGGTCCGTGCTGTTCAGCCCGAGCGTGGTGTTCGACACGATCGGGAAGAACGACACGATCCAGGCGCAGATGAGCAGCGCCGTGGCGGTGTCGCGCACCCAGATGATGATGAGCGGCGCGATCGCCACGATCGGCGTCACTTGGAGGATCACCGCATAGGGGAAGAAGGAGAGCTCGATCCATTTCGATTGGGCGAACAGCACGGCGATCAGCACGCCGAGCACGGTCGCGGCGGCGAGCGCACCCAGGGTGATCAGCACGGTGACGAGCAGCGAGGGGTAGAGCGTCGTCCAGTCGCGCACCAGCGTCTGCGCGATCACCATCGGGCCGGGGAGGATGTACACCGGCACCTGGCCCGCGCGCACCGCGACTTCCCAGGCGGCGAGCCCCAGGATGAGGATCAATGCCGGCGGTGCTATCCGAGAGAAAAGGCTTTTCAAGCTTGCATCGCCTCGGCAAGTCGCGTCGAGACCGTGCGGCACTGCTCGGCGTAGGAATTGGAGGTGCGGAACGACGGCTCGCGGGGCGAGGGCACCGCTACCGGCACTTCGGCGGTAACGCGCCCCGGGCGCGCGCTCATCACCAGAATGCGCGTCGAG
>VBCP01000513.1:3846-9652 GCA_005888925.1 Betaproteobacteria bacterium
GTGATCTCGTCGAGCGCCGCGAACGGCTCGTCCATCAGCAGGATCTTCGGCTCGGCGACGAGCGCGCGCGCGATCGACACGCGCATGCGCATGCCGCCGGAGAGCTCGCGCGGATAGGCGCCGCCGAAGCCGGCGAGCCCGACCTGCTCCATCGCGCGCTCGATGCGCGGCGTCGCCTCGGCGCGCGTCACGCCGCGCACTCGCAAGGGCAGGTAAATATTGTTTGACACCGTGGCCCAGGGCATCAGTGTCGCGTCCTGAAAGACGAAGCCGATGTCGCGGCGCGCACTCGAGGCGCCATGGTCCGACCACTCGATCGTGCCGCGCGTGAGCTCCCCTAGACCGGCGATCAGGCGCAGCACGGTGCTCTTGCCGCATCCCGAAGGCCCAAGCAGGCTGACGAACTCGCCCTCCCGGATGGTGAGGTCGAGGCCCCTCAGCGCCTCGACCCCGGTGGAATAGACCTTGTCGACGCCGCGCAGCGCGACGAGCGCCGGCGCCTCGCGCATCAATTGCGCTTGAGGTTCATGCCATGGCCCTTGTTCACGAACTGCAGCGTGTAGGCCTTGGTGACGTCAACGTCTGCGGGATAGACGCCTGCCTTGACCATGGTGTCGGTGAACTCCTTCCAGCGCGCGTCGCTCATCGCGCCGATGCCGAGCTTCAGCGCATCGCCCGAGTCGACGAT
This sequence comes from Betaproteobacteria bacterium, assembly GCA_005888925.1. Lineage (GTDB taxonomy): Bacteria > Pseudomonadota > Gammaproteobacteria > Burkholderiales > SG8-39 > SCGC-AG-212-J23. Next base: position 4,535 of record VBCP01000513.1, read on the forward strand.
GCCGTACTCCAGCATCTTGGCGTGGCTGTAGGCGAGCTGCTCGTCGTCCATCTCCGGGTTGTCTTTCTGGATGAGCGCATTCGCCGCCTTGCGGTCGCCATAGAGATAGCCGTACCAGCCCTCGAGCGTCGCGTTGACGAAGCGCTGCACCACGTCCGGCCTTTCCTTCACCAGCTGCGAACGCGTCTCGAGAGTAGTCGCGTAAGAGACGTAGCCGTTGTCGGCGAGCAGGTGCACCACCGGCTTGATTCCCGCCTTGATCGCCTTGAGCGGCTCGCTGGTGAGGAAGCCCTGCTGGATCGCGCTCTTGTCGGCGAGGAACGGCGCCATGTTGAAGGTGTAGGGGCGGATCTGGTCGTCGGTGTAGCCGTACTTCGCGCGCAGGAACTGCCAGTAGTTGTTGCGCGAGGCATAAGCGATCAGGATCGGCTTGCCCTTGAGCGCGGCGAGCGAGTCGTTGCCCTGGCCCGGGTGCGCCATCAGGATGCGGGGATCCTTCTGGAAGATCGAAGCGACGACCACGAGCGGGACGTTGTTCTTCACGTAATTCAGTCCGCCGAAACTGTCGGAGCCCATGCTGAAGTCGATCGCGTTCGCGGCGAGGAGCTGGGGCAGGTTGATCTGCGGCCCGCCCGCCTTGAGTGTGACGTCGAGCCCCTGCTTCGCATAGAGACCCGTGGCGAGCGCTTGGTAATAGCCGCCGTGCTCGCCCTGCGCGCGCCAGTTGGTCTGCATGGTCAGCTTGACCGGCTGCTGCGCCTGCGCCGAGAAGCCTGCGGCGGCGAGCGCGGCGATGGCGAATATTCTGAACGTCATGACGCTCCTCCTCTTGGACAGTGCGATTAAATCATAGCGAGCCGGCCACCACGCGCCCGTTCACCAGCACGGTGCGCGCGAGCGGGCCGCTCGCGACGAGATCGGCCGTGTCCTCCGCTTCCGCTATAAGGAGGTCGGCGCGCGCGCCGGGGCGCACGCCGTAGTCCTCGGCGAGGCCGAGCAGGCGGGCGGGGGCGGTGGTGACCATCTCGTAGGCGAGGCCGAGGTCGTTCGAGCCGAGATGGCCGGCGAGCAGCGCCCAGCGCGCGATCTCGAGCAGATCGCCGCTGCCGGGGGGCACGAACGGATCCTGGATGTTGTCCGAGGCGGCCGCGACCGGGACGCCGGCGCGCTGCAGCTCGGTCACGCGCGTCAGACCACGCGGCGTGAGCTTCGCCGCGTCGCGCCCCTGCAGGAAGAGATTCGCCGCCGGAAGCGTCACCACGCCGATGCCGGCGCGAGCGAAGCCGTCGACCACGCGCGCGGCCTCGCGCGGCTCGAGCGCGCTCAGCGCGGAGCAGTGGCTCGCCACCACCTTGCCCGCCATACCGTGCGCGTTCGTGCGCTCGACGACGGCGTGGAAGTACGTGTGCGCCGCATCGAGGTGCTCGTCGAGGTGCAGGTCGATCGGCTTGCCGTGGCGCTCCGCCACCGCGAACGCCAGGTCGAGCAATTCCAGCGGCCGGTCGCCATGGTTCGGATTCAGTCCCACCACGTCTGCGCCCAGGCGCATCGCTTCTTCCAGCCACTCGTCGGACGGCGCGCCGGCCTTCGTCCCGCCGCCGGTGAGGAAAGCCACCACCTGCAGCCTCATCCGGTCGCGCGAGCGCTCGCGCAAGGCAACGAGCGCCTCGACGCCGCGCAGCTTTGCCTCGGGATCGACGTTCGCGTGCGTGCGAATCGCCACCGTGCCGCGCTCGAGGCAGGCCGCCATCGTTCTTTCCGCGCGCGCGGTGATGTCCTCGGCGCTCATGCGCTCGGCATAGCGGGCAAAGGCCGCAATCGCGCCCATGAGCGTGCCTTCGGGATTCTTCACTGCGCGCAGCGTGCGCGTCTTGTCGAGATGCTGGTGGGCGTCGATCAGCCCCGGGACGACGAGCCGGCCTTTGAGGTCTGCGCTTTTGATGTCGGAACCCGCTTCGATCGCGGGCGCAATGCGTTCGATGCGGCCGCGATCGCCGATCAGGAGATCGACCGGCCGATCATGCCCGGCGACCCGGGCGCCGCGAAGGAGCAGGGCTGACACGCGTGATAGAGTGAATTTCTATGAAAACAATTCGCATGCTAACCGCGTTCGCGCTGCTGGTGACGCCGCTCGCGGTGCCGGCGCAGGACGCGTATCCCTCGCGAGCGATCCGGCTCGTCGTGCCCTATGCGCCGGGCGGCGTGTCCGACATCACTGGCCGCATCGTGGCGCAGAAGATGACCGAGCTCCTCGGCCAGTCGGTGGTGGTGGAGAACCGCGCCGGCGCGGGCGGCATGCTCGGCACGGGCACGGTGGCGAAAGCGGAGCCCGACGGCTACACCATCGTGCTGTCGAGCCTGAGCGCGTACGCCATAGGCCCGAGGCTCGTGAAGGCGCCGCTCTACGATCCGATCAAGGACTTCACTGCGATCGCGCCGGTCGCGCTCGCGCCGACGATCCTCACCATCAATACGGCACTGCCAGTGCAGAACCTGAAGGACTTGATCGCCTATGCGAAGGCGAATCCGGGCAAGCTGACCTACGGCTCGTCGGGCATCGGCAGCGTGGCGCACATCTCCGCCGAGATGCTGCGCGCCACGACCGGCATCGATCTGCTGCACGTTCCCTACAAGAGTGCAGCGCAGGCCTACCCCGATATGATCGGCGGCAGCGTCTCGATGGTGTTCGATGCGCTGCCCTCGGCGATCCAGCACATCCGCTCCGGCAAGGTGCGGCCGATCGCGATGATGTCCGACCGCCGTGCATCGCTGGTTCCCGACGTGCCGACCTTCGCCGAAGCGGGCTATCCCGAAGCGACGCTGCGCCTGTGGGTCGGGCTGCACGGCCCGGCGAACCTGCCGGCGCCGATCGTGCAGAAGCTGAATGACACCGCGGCCAAGACCGTCGCCGCGCCCGAGGTGCGCGAGCGTTTCACCGCGGTCGGCGCCGATGCCTATTCGACTTCGCCGCGCGAATTCGCCGAGCTGGTGCGCGGCGACGTCGAGCGGCTCGGAAAGATGATGGCCGCCGCCGGGATCAAGGGCGAATAGGGTTAGACTTTCCGCTCCATACCAAGGGGGATGCCATGCGCATTGCCGCTTTCATCATCGCGTTCCTTTTGTCGGGCAGCGCGCTCGCGCAGAAGGAAACGCCGGTGCGCTTCGCGCTCGACTGGCGCTTCGAAGGCCCGGCGGCGCCGTATCTGGTCGCGATCGACAAGGGCTACTACAAGGCCGAGGGCCTGAACGTCACGATCGACCCGGGCTCGGGTTCGGTCGAAGGCATCAACCGCGTCGCCTCCGGCGCCTACGACGTCGGCTTCTGCGACATCAACCTGCTGGTCAAATACCGCGACAATCCGCGCAACCTGCCGGTGAAGATGGTGATGATGGTGTACGACACGCCGGCCTTCTCGATCATCACGCTCAAGAAAACCGGCATCGCGAAGCCGAAGGACCTCGAGGGCAAGATCCTCGGCGCGCCCGCCGGCGACGGTGCCTGGGCGCAATGGCGCAGGGCAAGGTCGACGCCATCACCGGCTTCTGGTTTTCCTCCTACATGAACCTCAAGGCCCAAGGCATCCCGCCCGAGGAGATCGTGGTGCTGCACATGCGCGACTGGGGGCTCGACCTCTACGGCAACGGCATCGTCGCCAACCCCGATTTCATGCGCTTCAACCCGAAGGCCGTCGCGGGCTTCGTCAGGGGCACGATCAGGGGAATACAGGAGTCGGTGCGCGACCCCGAGGGCGCGATCGAGAGCGTGATGAAGCGCAACGCCATCGTCAAGCGCGACGTCGAGCTCGAGCGGCTGAAGCTTTCCCTGGAGCGCAACTTCGTCACCCCCGATGTGAAGAAGAACGGCATCGGCACGGTCGACCTGAAGCGCCTCGAGCGCTCGATCGAGCAGATCGGGCTCACCTTCCCGTACACCAACAAGCCGAAGCCCGCCGACATCTTCACCACGCAGTACCTGCCGCCGAAGGAGCAACGGCTGGTGAAGTAATTTGTCGGAGCTGGTCAAGCTCGATCGCGTCTCGATGGCCTACGGCCGCGGCGCCGCCGCGGTGCGCGCCATCGACGAGGTCTCCCTGGAGATCGCCGAGGGCGAGTTCGTCGCCGTGGTCGGTCCCTCGGGCTGCGGCAAGAGCTCGCTGATGCGCCTGATCTCCGGGCTGCACCCGCCGCTCGGCGGCAGGCTCACCGTCGAGGGCAGGCCGGTCACCGGGCCGCTGCGCTCGGTGGGCATGGCGTTCCAGAACTCGAACCTGCTGCCGTGGCGCACGGCGCTCGAGAACGTGCTGCTGCCCCTCGAGATCGTGCAGCCTTACCGCGCCGATTTCAGCAAAGGGAGGTACGCGCCCAAGGCGACCCACCTGCTCGACTCGGTGGGCCTCGCCGGCTTCGCGGACAAGTACCCCTGGGAGCTCTCCGGCGGCATGCAGCAGCGCACCTCGATCTGCCGCGCGCTGATCCACGAGCCCGAGATCCTGCTGCTCGACGAGCCGTTCGGCGCGCTCGACGCCTTCACCCGCGAGGAATTGTGGTGCGCGCTGCGCGACCTGCAGGCCGAGCGCAAGGTGACCGTGATGCTGGTCACCCATGATCTGCGCGAGGCGGTGTTCCTCGCCGACACGGTGTACGTGATGTCGAGCCGCCCGGGGCGCATCGTGCGGCGCTGCGCGGTCGACATCGCGCGGCCGCGCGACCTGGAAGTGACGTATACCCAGCGCTTCCAGGACATCGTCCACGAGCTGCGCGCCTTGATCGGCGGCAAGCACTGATGGACCGGCGCGAGCTCACGCTCAAGCTGATTTCGCCGACCGTGTTCGTGATCGCCATGTTCGTGCTGTGGGAACTCGCCTGCCGCGCGCTCAAGGTGCCGCTCGCCATCCTGCCGGCGCCCTCCGACGTGTTCGCGGCGCTGTGGCAGTACCGCAAGCCGATCGCCGACAACTCCTACGTCACGCTGTGGACCACGCTCGCCGGCTTTTTCATGGCCACCGTGTTCGGCATGGCGCTCGGCATCGTCATCGGCTGGCACCGCGCGATCTATGCCGGCATCTACCCGGTGCTGATCGGCTTCAACTCGGTGCCGAAAGTCGCGGTGGTGCCGGT
>VBCP01000085.1 GCA_005888925.1 Betaproteobacteria bacterium
GCTGTACCGCGATCCGGAGGTGCTGATCTTCGACGAGGCGACTAGCGCGCTCGACCAGGAAACAGAGCAGGCGGTGATGGACGCGATCCGCACACTGGCGCACCAGAAGACGCTGCTCATCATTTCGCACCGCCCGACGACGTTGGCGGGCTGCGATCTTGTTTACGAGGTCGCGGACGGGAAGATCACGCTGCGCCAGCCGGCCGCATTGCGTTCGAGCGCGTGAATCTCCGGCTCCCCGCGGATGAATTCGTCTGCCCCGCATGCCGCGCGCCCGTGACGGCATCGGACGACGGGCTGCGCTGCCCGGGCTGCGGCGCAGGCTATCCGGTGCGCGGCGGCATTGCGCGTTTCGTGCCGCCGGAGAACTATTCCAAGTCCTTCGGGCTACAGTGGAACCGCCACCGCCAGACGCAGCTCGACAGCTTCGTCGGCAAGCCGATCTCGGAGCGGCGGCTGTTCGAGACGACCGGCTGGCCGCGCGAGATGCGCGGCGCCCGGATCCTCGAGGCAGGCTCGGGCGCCGGGCGCTTCACCGAAGTGCTGTGCCACACCGGCGCGACGGTGTACTCCTTCGATTATTCGAGCGCGGTCGAGGCCAACGCGCTCAACAACGGCGCCAACCCGAACCTGCGGCTCTTCCAGGCCGACATCCTTGCCATTCCGCTGCCGCATGACGGGTTCGACCACGTGCTTTGCCTCGGAGTGCTGCAGCACACGGCGGATCCGGAGCAATCGTTCCTCAGCCTCGCGCGGCACGTGAAGCCCGGCGGCGACCTCGTGATCGACGTGTACCGCCGCTCACTCGCCGCACGGCTGCAGTGGAAATACGTGCTGCGGCCTTTGACGCGCGCGATGGATCCCGACCGCTTGCAGAAAATCGTGGACCAGCTGGTGCCGCCGCTTGTCGCGCCGACGCGATGGTTGCGCCATGTTGCCGGGCGCGCCGGAGCCCGGCTCTCGCCGATCGTCGAGTACTCGCATCTCGGGCTCACGTCGGAGCAGAACCTGCAGTGGGCGCTGCTCGACACATTCGACATGTATGCGCCGGCTCACGACCTGCCGCAAACCGCCGGCGCGGTGCGCCGCTGGTTCAGCGAAGCGGGCTTCGAGAGTGTCGAGGTGTTCAACGGAGCCAACGGCATAGTCGGGCGCGGCCGGCGCCCCTGCGCCTAGGCGATGTGCGGCCTCGTAGGCGCGGCCGGCGAAGCGCGGGCAGCCGACAGCGCGCGCGCCGAGATGGCGGTCGCGCAGCTCGCGGAGCGCGGCCCGGACGACCGCGGCATGTGGGCCGAGAAAGCCGCGGTGCTCGCGCATTGCCGGCTTTCGATCCTCGATCTTTCCGCGGCCGGCCACCAGCCGATGCTTTCCCCCGACCAGCGCTACGTGCTGGTCTACAACGGGGAGATCTACAACTTTCGCGAGCTGCGCGACGAGCTCGGCGGCCAGTGGCGTAGCGATTCGGATTCCGAGGTCATTCTCGCCGGCTACGCGCGTTGGGGCAGGGCGTTTCTCTCCAGGCTGCGCGGCATGTTCGCGCTCGGCATCTGGGACCGGCACGAGCGCAAGCTGTTCCTCGCGCGCGACCGGCTCGGCGTGAAGCCGCTTTACTACGCGCTGCACCGGGGCGAGCTGATCTTCGCTTCGCGCCCGCGCGCTCTATTCGCCTACCAGCCCGAGCTGCCGAAAAAGCTGGACCTCGAGGGTCTGGCGCTTTATCTGGAGGCAGGTTATTTCCCGGCGCCGCACACTCTGTATTCGACGGTGCGCAAGCTCCCTGCGGGCCACTGGCTGGAATATCACGCTGGCAAGACCACGCTCGGCCGCTACTGGAGCGCGCTGGACATAGCGCCGGAAGCATCCTGGCGCGAGCGGCCGGAGCAGGAGCTCCTCGAGGAGCTCGAGGCTCTGCTCACGCGCAGCGTGCGTGCGCGCCTCGTGAGCGACGTCCCGCTCGGTGCGTTTCTCTCGGGAGGCATCGACAGCTCGGTGGTGGTCGCGCTGATGGCGAAGCTCGCGAGCGGGCCGGTCAAGACCTTCACCATCGGCTTTCGCGAGCCGCACTACGACGAGAGCCGGCACGCCGAAGCGGTGGCGCGCGCCCTCGGAACCGAGCACCACCAGGAAACGCTGTCGGTCGACGATCTCCTGGGCCTCGTGCCTTCGTTCCACGAGCACTTCGACGAGCCGTTTTTCGACAGCTCGGCGTTTCCGGCGCTCGCGGTATCGCGGCTCGCGCGGCGCGAGGTGAAGGTCGCGCTCGGCGGCGACGGCGGCGACGAGCTGTTCGGCGGCTATCACTACTATTCGCTCCTGCAGCGCATGGCGCCGGCCTTCCGGCTTCCGCAAGCGCTGCGCGCCGGCGCCGCCGAGGCGATTTCGCTCGCGCCCTCGCATAAGGCGCGCCTCCTGGGCGCGACGCTACGCGAGGCGCAGCCGATGCAGGCGTTTCGCTTCATGCGCAGCATCGCCAAGGACTACGGCAGCATACTGCGGCCGCAGGCGGCCTGCGGGGCGGGTCTCGACCGGGTCTTCGCCGAGACGCTGCGCCACATGCCGGATAATCTCGACCCGGTGGAGCGCGCCATGCGGCTCGATCTCGCGCACATCCTGCCGGAGGAGTATCTGCAGAAGACCGACCTGTCGAGCATGGCTTATTCGCTGGAGGCGCGCGAGCCGCTGCTCGACCACGAGCTGGTCGAATGGAGCATGCGGCTGCCGCTTTCCTGGAAACTGCGCGGCGGCGGCGGCAAATACCTGCTGCGGCAGCTCGCCTATCGCTTGGTGCCGCGCGCCATCGTCGAGCGTCCGAAGCAGGGCTTCACCGTGCCGATCGACCGCTGGCTGCGCGGTCCGTTGCGCGAATGGGCGCGCGAGCGCCTCGCTGCGCCTCGCCTGTATGAGACGTTTCCGCTGGAGCGCGATCGGGTGCTGAGCCTGCTCGATCTTCACCTCTCCGGCAGGCGCGATACGCACCCGCTGCTCTGGGCCATCCTGATGCTGGCGCCTTTCGCATGAGCGTGATGCTGATCGACGCACTCTCGGCGCGCCAGGGCGGGGGCCAGACCTATCTGCTCAACCTGCTCACGCGCTTGCCGCCGGGCGAGCCGTCGATGATCTATCTGCTCGCGCCGCGGGAGGTCGGCGAGCAGGTGAAAAGCGAGCGCGTGCGCCTGTTGCAGCCGGAGTGGCCGGTGCGCAACGGCCTCGCCCGCACGGTGTGGGAGAAGCTCTTTCTGCGCCGTCATGCCGCCAGGCTAGGGGCCTCCGTGATTTTCTTCCCCGGCGGCGTCGTGGCGAGTTCCGCGCCCGGCAGCTCGCGGCAGGTCACCATGTTCCGCAACGTCATCCCGTTCGATCCCGCGCAGCGGGCGAAATACCCGGTCGGCTACCAGCGGCTGCGCAACTGGGCGCTGGAGCGCGTGATGCTGAAGAGCATGCTCGAGGCCGACCTCGTCATCTTTCTCTCGAATTACGGCCGTTCGCTCATCGAGAGGCGCGCCGGCCGCGCCATCCCCGGCGCCGCCACCATCCCGCACGGCATCAGCCCGGTGTTCCGCGCGCCGCCCTCGGGCGCGAAGCTCGACTGGCTGCCCGATCATCCGTATCTGCTTTACGTGTCGAGCTTCGAGCCCTACAAGGCGCAGCTCGAGGTGGTGCGCGCTTTCGCGCGCGTGATGCAGGAATGGAAAGATCCCCTTTCCCTCGTCCTGGTCGGGCCGCACAACACACCGTACGCGCGCCGCGTGACGCAGGAGATCAGGAGCCAGGGCCTCGAGGGTCGCGTGCTGATGCCGGGCAACAAGCGCTACGGCGATCTGCCGGCGGCGCACCACCACTCGCTGATCGGCATCTTTGCCTCGGAAGCGGAGAACTGCCCGAACGCGCTGCTCGAAGCCATGGCGGCAGGCAAGCCGATCCTGTGCTCGAGCCGGCCGCCGATGCCGGAATTCGGCGGCAAGGCCGTGTGGTATTTCGACCCCTCCAGCGTGGAAGAGCTCTCCGGCAAATTGTTGCGCCTGCTGCGCGAGCCGGCCACGCGCGAGCGGCTCGGCGCCGCCGCGGCCGAATGGTCGCGCCGCTTCGACTGGGACCAGACTGCGCGCGCCACCTGGTCCGCCCTTCGCAAGCTCGAGCAGTCCGGACAGCCGCTGATCGTGCATGCGCCCAATGTGCATGTGGGCGGCGGACGCGAGCTCCTGGCGGCGCTGGTGCAGTCCCTTGACGGGCGGCATCCCTACTCCGCGGTGCTCGACGAGCGTTTCGCGCGCGAGGTCGACGTGCGGCATGCCGCAGAGGTGGTGCGCGTCCGGCCGACGATGGTGCAGCGACTCGCCGCTGAGCTGCGCCTGAGGGCGCTGGCACGCCGCGGTGCGCGGGTGCTGTGCTTCGGCAACCTGCCGCCGCTTTTCCGCCTGCCCGCGCAAGTGTTCCTGTACCTGCAGAACCGGTATCTGACCGGCAACCACTCGCTGATCGGTTTGCCCGCGCGAATGGCGCTGCGGCTCGCGATCGAGCGATGGTGGCTTGCGTCGCGCCTCAAGAACGTCGACACCATCGTGGTGCAGACCGCGACCATGCAGCTTGAAGTGCGAGAGCGCTTCGGGCGCGACGCAATCGTTTTACCGTTCCTGCCACAGCAGCGCGCGCACGCTGCAGATTCCCATGAGGGCAAGGAGCGCCCCAGCGGTGCATTTCTCTACGTCGCCTCGGGCGAGCCGCACAAGAATCATCGCTGCCTGCTGCAGGCCTGGATCGCTCTCGCCCGGGCGGGGCTGCGGCCGCCGCTTTGGCTGACGCTCGACGCCGGCAGGTATGGGCAGCTCGTGCGGGAGATCGACGCTCGGGTAAGCGGCCACGGCCTAAACATCGTGAACCTGGGCAATCTTTCGCGCGAAGGCATCACCGACGCGTACCACACGGCGGCCGCGCTTATCTATCCCTCGACGCTCGAGTCATACGGCCTGCCGCTGCTCGAAGCGCGCGCCGCGGGCCTGCCGATCCTGACCGGCGAGCTCGACTACGTGCGCGATGTGGTCGATCCCGAGGAGACGTTCGACCCGCATTCGGCGCTGTCGATCGCGCGCGCGGTGAGGCGCTTTCTGAAGCGGGCGGAGCAGCGCGCGGCGGCCGCGAGCGCCGACGAGTTCGTGCACCGCCTGATTGCGGCGTCCGCCGATGCTGATCCGACGATAATCCGCGCGTGACGAAACTGGCGTTCAAGCATCGCTGCGCCTTCTGCGGCGGGCGCGAGCTGGAGCAGATCATCGACTTCGGTGACATGGCGCTCGCCGGGGGATTCATCAAGCCGGCGGATTTTGCCTCGGAGCCGCGCTACCGGCTGCGCGTCTTCTTCTGCATGCAATGCTGCGCGCTGCAGCTTCTGGACATCGTCGACCCGGCCCACTTGTTCGGCAGGTACTTTTACTTCTCGTCCGCAATCCGTTCGCTGCGCGAGCACTTTCTCGACTACGCGAACGAGGTCGTCGCGCGTTTCCTCAAGCCCGATCGCGCCACCGTGGTGGAGATCGGCTGCAACGACGGCGTGCTGCTGAAACCCCTCGCTGACCAGGGCGTGCGCACGGTGATCGGCGTCGACCCAGCCACCAACATCGTGCGCACGATCAATGATCCGCGAATCATCGTGGTCAACGATTTTTTCACCAGCGCCGTCGCCGGCCGCATACGCGGCGAGCGCGGGCACGCCGATCTGGTGGTCGCCA